>PUMK01000269.1 GCA_003551325.1 Candidatus Acetothermia bacterium
CCAGCTCTGGCAAGGTAAGACCGTGGAGGTCGGCGTACCGCTCCACCCCGAGCAGCTTCGCATCAAGCGGCACGTGTACGGCTACCTCTCCCGTGAATCTGCCGTCCGCAACCAGAAGATCGTTGGCCAACGCGAACGCCATGGTCAGTTCCTCACGCACGCGCTCGGCGACCAGGGACACACCCGACGAGACAATGCCGACCACATACCCCTCCTCCCGCAGCCTACGCATCACCTCCCGGACGCCATCCGCATAAGGCGGTGGGAAGATCTCCCGTTCAACGCGGGAAACGGAGATGCCCTGGAGAAGGGCGGCACTCTCCTTTGCCCAGTCACCGTAGGTGTTGGGCTGCGCTAGGTGGCGTGCGAGCAGGTTCTGCCATGCCGTGCTGAGCCCAGCAGCGACGCCGATGGCACCCCAGCTCGACTCGTAGTCCACGCCACGGTATCGAACCAGGGTGCCATCGAGGTCGAAGAACACACCCTTGATGCGTGCGTTCACAGCGCGAGATCAACGGGGACGGTCAACCCCAACTCCTCGAGTCCGCCCCTCGGTACTTCCAGAGCCATCCGAAACGGCTCACGCACGCCATACAGATCAGCAACATCAGGTTGCATCGACTGCTTCCCCAAGAACGTGCCCTCTGCGGAGAAGAAGACCACGTCCAAGGGGAGGAACACATTCTTCATCCGAAAACGAGACGTCACGTCCTCTTGCCAGAGGAACAGCACGGCCAATTCCTCCGCCACTTGAGCAGGAAGTCCCTGGAAACCCAGGAAGCGTGCGTGTGCGCTTTCAGCAACGTACACCTCGAGTGGCACCGTCCGTCCGTCCTGGTCTGCTATCTCAACCGTCTCCCGGCGGAGCGCACCCAGCAAGCCCAATCCAACAGGCGGAACGCCATCCGTCACAAGCGGTGCTTCATCCACCAACCCACCACCAAGGTCCATCGGCGAATCCCCAATGCCACTGGCGTCTCTGTCGGCACCCTCGTACTTCGAGTACCAGTTGCCACGCCCCTGAGGTGCCCAACGGTTCTCCCCCACATCTCGGGCATCTCGGTCACAGTCCCAGAAAGCATTTTCGTAGATCCGGTTCTCCCTGGTATCCGTCGCCAGGTACAACCCCTCCCAGGCAAGGTACAGAAGATTCGACCGGACGGTGTTGTGGCTCGCCGCCACCCGGCCGTAGGTCTCCGGGAACAAGACAGCAATGTCCGCGCGCGCGATGAGATTCTCCTCAATGAGGTTGTGCGATCCCGTGATGGACAGCCCGTAGCCCACGTCGACCATCGTGCAGTTGCGGACGATGGCGTGAGTGGAGTGATCGGCGATTGTCACGGCAATCTCCAGCTCCGTGATCGCCAGTCGTTCGATCCGTGTACCCCGCGACGACTCCAGTTTCACGCCGTAGGTACCACCGTTGATGAGGCCACCAAGGACCTCAACCTCGCGAGCACCTCCCTCCACCCAAACGGCAACCTGGTTTGCTGCGTAGATGTTGTCCTCAGCGACGACCCTGTCAGACGCAGCAATGTGAATCCCTGTGGGATTCGCATAGAAGCCACTGCGCACGACGCGGACGCGATCCGAGAGCCACACCCATACGCCAGCGTCCGCGTTGTTGGCGATCCGCTGCGAATCTTTGAGCACGGTACCTGGCGAAGACATGATGAACAAGCCCGGCCCGCGATTCTGAAACAGGTCGACATCCTCCACGACGACACCTTCACAGAACGCGACCGTCATGCCGTCTCCCTGCTCCACGGACACCCCTCGGATGACCACGTTGCGCGCGTTGGCTACGGTGATGTGCCCAGCCTCGACCCCTTCGATGACCTCGTCCTCAAGGCCGTAGTAATAGTGGACTTCCCTGCCGTTGATCGCGTTGGAGGTGTCGATTCTGTGCGCGAAGTGCTCCGGTACGGCGCCGGTAACCCACAACCCCACACCGCGCACGAACAGATACGTGTTGCGAATCCTGAAGTCCTGGGACGCGGCGAGTTCGACGCCGTGGCGACTATCACGCACGATCGTGTTCTCCACAGCTCCATTCCGCACCCCGTCAAAGAAGAGCGCCGCGCCTTCGGGTTGCAGCGCACCCGTGACGACACATCCTTCGACAACGAAAGCGCGCGTCGTTCCCTCAATGTGAATCCCGTACCGCTCTCCTTCGGGAACGTCGATCTGCCAACCCGAGATCCGGTACGGATTCTCCATGGTACCCTCTCCGCCCACGACCCCGTTCTCCGCCGTGAACGCATCGTCCGAACGAATGCTGATTGGCTCACGCGGCGTCCCGGCAAGCACGGTCAACGACGCCGCAAGAAACAACAATGTAAGGAGCATTGACTTCATATGCAGTTCCCCCCTCAGACTGATGATCTGCCCATTGGCAAGAGATTAGCTTCACCGTCAACCTGAGGCAACCCCATGTAGAACCTGCGCAGGTCCTGTGGAGCTTCGCCGGACATACCGCTGCCGAAGCCCGCTGACGCCCACCCCAACAGCTCCTCCGGTACCCGTCAAAGGTTGCAAGCGGCGCTGCAGAGAAGACGGATGGCCCTTGCAATGGTTTCTGGCAGAGGGGGGTTGACGCGAGCACAGCATCCTACTATAATATCGTTGCTTATCCGGGTTCAGACCCTGCTCAGTGGGAGCCCGCTGAGCGAAGGTGAAGACCGCGCGGTCAGGTTTGGGGCGTCGCAGCTGTGGGGGGTTGCGACGCCCAGGCCTTTGGCCTAACGGTTGGTCCCATCCCCTCCTCGCGATACGATATGTCTATGAGGGTTCTCCGTTCATCGAACAGTCTCCCCAAGGACCGCCGAGCCTCCCATCGGGACGCATGCACCTGCGCGACGGCGGACCCGCAGTGACTGGACTCTACTTCACGGCAACGTTTCTGCTGAGCTACCTCATCGGTGGTGTGCCCACCGCGTATCTTGCAGGTAAGCTAAGAGGAATGGATGTTCGTCAGCACGGTTCGGGAAACGTTGGCGCTACGAACGCACTGCGGGTATTGGGTTGGCATTGGGGTCTGCCCGTCATGGCACTGGATATCCTGAAAGGCTTCGCGGTCACACGATGGTTACCCGTGTTGCTTCCTACAACCCCAACTGATGCAGTGTTCCTTGCCTTGACCGCCGGCGTTGCCGTTGTTCTCGGTCATGTGTTCACGCCCTATCTGGGGTTCCGCGGAGGAAAGGGGGTAGCCACCGGGGCCGGCGTGCTGCTCGCACTCGCCCCCGTCGCTGCCGTCGGGTCAGTGTTTGTGTTCTTCGTTGTGACGTTCGGCGCGCGGA
This sequence comes from Candidatus Acetothermia bacterium, assembly GCA_003551325.1. Lineage (GTDB taxonomy): Bacteria > Bipolaricaulota > Bipolaricaulia > Bipolaricaulales > Bipolaricaulaceae > B1SED10-245. Next base: position 3,303 of record PUMK01000269.1, read on the forward strand.
TCGTCTCGCTGGGCTCGTTGGCGGCAGCCGCTGCCCTTCCCCTGTCGATGTGGCTCATCGGAAGGTATACATCAGTCCACGTTCACCCAGCGGTACAGTGGTTTGGCGTGGCGATCACGTTGTTCGTGTTCTGGACACACAGAAGCAACATCCACCGGCTTCTCGCCGGCACGGAGAACCGCTTCGGAAGACGCTGACGCCCTGCGGGCGCACCCTATGGCTCACCCTCGGGCTTGACGGGAATCCCTGCTCTGCGGGGCCCCTTGAGGTAGAGCTCACGCCCCAGGAGGTACACCGATGCCGCTGCACCCACGATGCCCACACCCCCTCCCACGTACATCGGCGCCGCCAAACCCGCAACATCGAAAGCCACACCCGCTGCCACGGGCCCCAATGCCTGCCCGACAGCGAATGCCGCGTTCTGTATGCCGGCCAGCATACCCATGCCATGGGTTCTCCCCAACTCCGTGCGGATGGCAAGGATGGAGGCTCGCCCCAGTGCGCTGGCGACCCCCATCGCCAACGAGAGCCCGATGACGGCAAAGAGCGACGCCACCTGCGGCACAGCGAACATCGGCAATGGGGACAACAATCCCCCCAACGCCACCTGAGGACGGCGCCGAAACCTGTCCGCCAAGTAGCCAAAGGGTATCTGAAACAACCCCTCCCCCACCATATACCCCGTGAGTACCAGACCAATGGCTGCTTCTGCATGGCCCAAGCTGGCTGCCAACAGTGGCCAGAAGGCGTTGAAGCTCTGCCGCCAGAACCCCCGCGAAGCCATATACACCACCATGGCCACAACGGCCGGCG
>PUMK01000257.1 GCA_003551325.1 Candidatus Acetothermia bacterium
CGTCAAAACGATGGGGCCCGCTGGGGAGCGGACCATCCCTGTGGACCGGGTCGTCCGCGGTCCGGGTGTGACAGACCTCGGCGTCGGTGAACTCATTCGATCAATCCTGATCTCGATTCCCAAACAGCATCCGCTGTCCTACTTCCGCAAGGTCGGACGGCGTAGGGCCCTGTACATCGCCGTTGCCTCGTTGGGAGCCCTGTTGTGGGTGGAGGACGGCCGTATCCGTGAGGCTAGGCTGGCCTTGGGGTCTGTGGCACCCACCGTCGTGCGCCCGAAGTCTGTGGAACAGGCGATGGTCGGCCGCACCATCCACCCCGATGCAATGAGGACGCTGACCCAGCGCGTGGCTGAAGCCAGCCGTCCCATCGACGACTTGCGTGCTCCAGCCAGTTATCGCCGTCAGGTCATCGGTTCATTGCTCGAGGACATGGCGGAGGCGCTGGCAGCAGCGCACTGAGGATCCATGGGCACGCCCAGCAAGCACAGCTCTGGCTTCGAGCGGCATAGCGGTGTATGCTATGGTGTTCGTTGAGCGCTCAACTGCTCTCCGTCCCGTGTAAGGTTCGGGGCGGAGTCTCGTTTTCTTGGGGGAGCTACAGATGAACGGACTCGACATTGTAGAACGGGTGCTGTTCTCCTCGGAGGACATCCAACAGCGTGTGCAGGAGCTTGGGCAGGAGATCTCCAAGGACTACAGGAGAGGGTTGGGACAGGATGCGCGCAAGCGACCGCTCCTGGTGGTCGGACTGCTTAAGGGCGCGTTACCGTTTATGGCTGACCTGATACGGGCCCTTGACATCCCGCTTGAATACGATTTCATTGCCGTGTCCAGCTACGAAAATGGAACGAGCCCTGGAGAGGTACGGGTTCTTAAGGACCTTGAGCGTGCTGTGGGTGGGCGCGATGTGCTGATCATCGAGGACATCGTGGATACAGGGCATACGCTGCGTCACATCACGCGCAGGCTGTGGGCGCGCGAACCTGCCTCCATCAGGATCTGTACGCTTCTCGACAAGCCGCACCGCCGCGAGGTTGAGGTGCTCCCCGACTATGTGGGTTTCGTGCTTGACGCGCCATGGTTTGTCGTGGGATACGGACTGGATTTCGGCGAACTGCATCGCAACCTACCCTATATCGGAGCTCTGCGCCCCGATCTGATCACCGACTAGCTGTGAATGTCCTGGCTATCGAAACTTCATGCGATGAGACATCCGTGGCTGTTCTCCGTCATGGCCGCCACGTTCTGGCGAGTTTGGTCTACTCGCAGACCCAGCTCCACGCCGCCTTTGGAGGCGTCGTTCCCGAAGTAGCCTCGCGTGATCATCTCCGCAAGCTTCCCATTCTGGCAGAGCAGGCGTTGCACCAGGCCAACGTGCGCTGGCCGGACATCGGGGTCGTCGCGGTGACGAGGGGCCCGGGCTTGGCAGGCCCCCTCCTGGTAGGCGTATCCTATGCAAAGGGCGTTGCCTGGACCAGGCAGATACCGCTCGTGGGGGTTAACCACCTCGAAGCCCACCTCTTCGCACACCAGCTGGCACACCCGGATGCCCCTCCTCCCCTCTTGGGTCTGATCGTCTCCGGAGGACACACCTCCTTGGTGTCCGTTCCTACCTGGGGAGACTACCGGATGATCGGTACCACGCGGGACGACGCCGCGGGGGAAGCGCTGGACAAGTTCGGAAGGCTGATCGGCCTTGGTTATCCTGCAGGACCCGAAATCGACAGACTCGCTGCCGATGGGGATCCGTCGGCGATTCGCTTTCCCCGACCCATGGTAGAGTCCGGCCTGGACATGAGCTTCGCGGGACTCAAGACATCAGCCTCATACTGGCTCAAGGAGCACCCGCGCCCACCCCTCAAGGATCTGTGTGCCTCTTACCTGGAGGCTGTGGTTGATGTGCTGTGCGAGAAGGCATTGCGTGCTGCCCGACGGCTTGAGATGACGCGGATCGTCGTGGTCGGGGGCGTCGCGGCCAACGTTAGGCTGCGCGCCGTCCTCTCATCACGCGCCGAGGAGCGCGGGGTGGAAGTCTGCTTTCCACCACCCGAACTCTGCACGGACAACGCGGCGATGGTCGCTGCCTGCGGATACGACAGGTTCGCAGAACGCGGAGAACGTGACACGCTGAGGCTTCGCCCCGATCCATCTCTCTCATGGGATACCTAGGCAGCTCCCTACCCCACGCCTGCTGGCCTTCCGGCTGAAGCACCGGTAAGCTGTTACCCGATGGAGAGCAAACTCGACACGGCCTTGCGCACGCGCGATGTGACGAAACTCCTTGAACTCTGGAGCGGTGGAGGGCCGCAGAGTCGACGCCTTGTGAGGACCCTTGCCGCTGACGGCGCACAAGAATGGGCAGACTGCCTTGCCGCTCAGGGGACCCAGGGTGCACGGCTCGCTGCGTCGATCCTTGGAGCGACCCAAGCAGACCTACCGATGATCAGTGACCAGCTGCGTAGGCTAGCCACCCATGAGGATGGCGCCGTCCGTGAGGCCGCCACCCGTGCGCTTGGACAGCAACTCACCGAACGGTTCGCCGATGTCCTACCCATTGCCGTCTCATGGCGCAAGGATCCCAAGCCGGCCGTACGCCGCGCAGCGATCCTGGCCTCCGCATCGGCAGCAACCACCGGGAACCTTAGCTGGGGCGAGCCACTGCTAAGATTCCTCACACCCCTCTTGCCGGATCGCTCCCCCGAAGTCCGTCAGGCCCTCGGCCCGGGAGTGTTGCGCCACGTCTACCTTGAGGCGTTCCCCGACGACACCTTGGAATACCTGGCTCAGTGGTCAACCTCTCACGACGCCCAAGTGCTGTGGCATGTGGCGATGGCGCTCTCCGGTCCGTCCGGGGAGAAGGTCGCCGGGAAGGGCGTGATCATCCTCAGACGTCTGGCGTTGGACGAACGTCCCTCCGTCCGAGGCGCAGTTGCGGCCTCGCTCAGCGCCCTCGCCCAGCACGCTCCCGACATCGTCCTACCCAAACTGCGCACCTGGCTGGGCGATGAAGACCGCGCCACGATCGCCCGTACAGCACTTCGCAGCGCTGCTTGACATCGCCGCATTGACACTGCACCGGACCGGGACTGCGGAACGCTAGGGAGCGAGGTCCTGTAAACGGTCTGGCATGAACACCTCGTCAGCGATCTCCTCCTGAGAGCGCTCCTCAATGCGTACCTCGGCCCATGTACCCTCCACCAAGTCCTCCACGGACAGCAGGCGAGGTACGATGCCAAGCTCGTCTTCCTCGAGCTCAGAGGCCGTCATGCGACGAACGATCTCTCCGTCAGCATCGTGGAATTCAGCCCGCACGACCACAAAGGAGTCTTGATGCACCCACAACGTGATCAACGACCACTCAGCCTCTCCAAGTTCCTCGGGCACCACCTCCAGCTGCCAGCACAGCAGGTCGTCGAGCGTTGCCTCGCCGATGAGTTCGCTTGTGTAGCCGTCACGGTAGACAAACCCTTGAGCAATCTCCTCATAACTGATGCCGGAACCGGCGATGAACTCACCTTCACGCGCACCTTGCCCCACGAGTTCTTTGACGACGGCGAGTGCGGGCAGGTACAGCCACAGCCGCGCGTCCTCCTCAGGCGGCGTGTGGAACAGGAAGATGGTGCCTTCGACCAGCTCGGGGTACGCATAGAGAATCGTCGTCTTGACCGTCCCATCGTCCTCTTCGCGACCCCACACCCTGAACCGGTACTCCGTCGGCTCCTCCCCCGGTTCATGGAGCGCAAGCGAGAACTGCCCTTGCAGGTGGCCGGTCCCAAACCCCAGGAACCCCTGTTCCTCAACGCGCTCAAGAATCTCATCGGCCGTCAGCGCCATCACAGAAAGGGGTAGGCTGAACAGAAACCCCAACAGCACGATACACTTAGTCAGCATCGTCACGTTCTACCTCCTCAACACCCGCCGTCGGTCCCCGGGCCCGGCGCAGCGAAGACGGGCGCAACAAGAAGCCCGGTTGGGCAATGCCCAATACGGCGGGCAGCACGAACAGCGCCCCCAGCATGCTGGTCACCATGGTCAGGGTGATCAGCCAACCGAAGGCAGCCAACGCTCCGAAACTCGCCAAC
>PUMK01000202.1 GCA_003551325.1 Candidatus Acetothermia bacterium
ACTCTCAACCCTCACGAAAGTCCGATTTCCCCTGAACCAATACACCAACCTACTCGTCGTGCGTCGCGATGACGAAAGGCTCTTCGTGGAAGAGCAAAACGCAGTCGAAGGGTTCAGATCCAGCGGGGATGCCGCCGAAAGCGAGACATTCTCATTCCAGGGTACCACTGGAGCGAGAACCTTCCCATCGAGCTCCAGAGCTGTGATTTTGGCCCCGTTTCAGTTTGAGTTTCGCGAAAGGCTCGATATTATCGAAAGAAATATGAGCGCTGCGGGCTTTGAGGTTGATGTATTCATTGATCAAGAGGCATCTTTGGAACGTTTCCGTGGCGACTTCCTTCGGCAGTACGGACTCATATATATATCGACCCACTCTGCTGCTGACATAACGACGTTTAGCGGCGAATATACCGGTACGCACTTGCTGACTGGTACGCGCCTAACCACTGCGACCGCAGAGTCGCTGGGGTCCTCGGAATACTGGGACGTGCTGAGCCTTGGGGGGATCAGCACGGGTCCCTGGGTCTCCGTTGGCGCACCCTGGCTGGAGATGAGCGGCGCAGGGGATTTCCCCAGCACCTGGTTCTTTGCGAATTCATGTGAAAGCAGTACCCATATATCAGGCAGTCGCTCTCTGTCCGCCTACCTTCTTAGTGTGGGTGTTGAGGGATACAATGGTTTTTCGGGGATCATCAACAATGCCATTGCCATATGGGCCGGACGCAGTTTGACCGCTGGACTTAGCGCTGGAAGGTCGCTGACTGAAGCGACCGCGGCGACTCGAAGCGATACCGGAATTAGAAGTCGTCAGTTTGCCTTGCGCCTACTGGCCTTGGGGAGTCAAAGAAGGGAGAGAATTGACATCGATCTTCTGCAAGCTCGGCAGAGGAACAGCGATGTGGGAGTGTTTTGGTTGGACCCAGATGGCGTGGTCGGGGTCCCGACGTTGACGCCATCGGGGGGTCCTCCTGGCACACCGGTACAATTTGAACTCAGGGTGTCGGCTACATTCGCGGACGCAGTATCGGCAGTGGAATTCGACATCGACAACACCAATGAGCGGTTGAGCATGACGCGGGTTGGTAGCACCTTGTGGTTTCGGGATGGGTTGCGCGCACCAAACGCGTCTGAGTACCCACGTATCGATACATTCACCTACACGGCATTCGACAGCTCGGGGCAGGCCCTGGGAAGTGGTAGTGCGACTTTCACCATTGAACCCCCAGGGTCGGCGTCACTTCAAGCGAACCTACAAGCCGGGCTCAGCGGAGGATCGTCGAAGTGGGGCTCGTACCGGTGAATCGCTCCAAGGTCATACGCCTTGGAATGCTCTTCGCGCTAGTGACGTCTCCCGGATGTGAAGCGATGCCGGAAACTAAGAAGGTCCGCGACTGCAGCGATTTGGTCGCACGTGTCGACGAAGAAATGGGCCCTCAGGGAACGGCGCAGGACTACGGGCAAGCTGTATTGCAACGAATGGAAAGGGGCTGGCTGGATGATGTGGAAGCTCCGGTCGAGGGACAGATGCGCTCGGCATGGCTGACATCGTGTTTGCTATCACGTCATCCGGACGTGGATTCCGTACGTGTTGCCGAAAACGGGAGGGTAGTGACTTATCGTCTGGTGTCGAGCGGTGCGTGGCTCAATCTCTTGGTGGGACGTAGACGGGACTGATGGGTCTGGACTTCTCGAGAAATCAGCATTGGGTTACCTGCAGACCTGGGAAACACGTCGCGAACTTCGGTCCACGGGGGTGGGTGGACGCACTTCAATGTCCCTGAAAACGACCGAGCCTCGGTGCCCGTCGTACCCCTGTGGCAGGTTTTTCTCGAGTGGACTCGCTGAACGAAAGAGAAGAGCTACCGGAAGGGTAGGGAGGCAAACGGATCGGGCCGAGCGGGTAACCATGCTGAAGCGGGAGGGGCGGCACCAAGACGCCATCCCCATCCTCTCGGAATGGCTGGACGAGACGGAGAAGGATCCGCTGGGGGTGTCGGCCTGGCCCTACCAGCAACTGGCCATCATCTATCGCAAGCTCCGGGATCCGGCGCGGGAGGTGGAGGTTCTGGAGCGGTTCGCCCGGCAGCGGCACGGGCCGGATGCTCGCTCCCTCAAGCTCTTCCAGCGCCTGGTTCGTGCCTACGAGTTGCAGGGAGAGTTGGAAGAGGGGACGCTGGAGGACCGGCCCGTTCCCGTTCATCGCTCCCACGGGATGCCGGTCGATGCGGTACCGTCCTTCCGGAGCACCGGACTGGTTGTCGATGTGGAGACCACCGGCCTCAGTCGAGAGGACGAACTCATCGAGTTCGGGGGCGTCCTCTTCTCGTTCAGTCGTCTGTCGGGCCGAGTCCTGTCGGAGTTGGACCGGTATCAGGGGATGCGGGAGCCCGGTCGTCCCATCCATCCGGGAGCGGCCAGGGCGCACGGATTGACCCTGGGTGACTTAAGGGGAAAGGCCCTGGATCACTCCAGGATCAACGCCATGATCAGCGAGGCAGAGGTCCTTATCGCCCACAATGCGAGCTTCGATCGGCGCTTCATCACCCCCATGTTCCCCAGCGCCGAAGAGAAGCCGTGGCAGTGCTCCATGAGAGGGTATCCATGGACCAAGCGCGGCTATCCCTCGGCCAAACTGGATGACATCCTGAGGGTCGCAGGGATCGTCCGGAGGAGGAGTCACCGGGCCCTGGACGATGCGGACGCCCTGCTCACCCTCCTGGCCCGACAGAACGAATCTTCGGGTCGAACCTACCTGGCGGAGGTGATGTCGCGGCCTCCGCTGAAGGCCGGTACGAGTTCGGGAGCCGCGCCCGGTAGGCCCCAGAGATCAGCGTCGGAAAAGGACACGGGTGGGGCGGGCGGGTGTCTGACGGCGGTGGTGGTCGGGGTGTCGATCCTGGGTGCTCTGGCTGTTCTCGTGTAAACCAAGGGCCCGGAAGACTGTCGGAGGCTCAGGTTACTCTCGTTTGAGGTCGGAAAGGTAGAGGGACTGAGCAGAAAGGGAGGGTCTCATGAGGTCTATCGTAGTGGCTGTCATCGTGTCTTTGGTACTCGTCGGCTGTGGGGAGCAGCGAATCGACGCTTCTTCGGAGGAGGCCTTTGAGTCGTCCTTGGAGCAGGTGAGGGAATCCCTGTCGGAGGCGGAGCGAGCCGAATTCGACGAGGCGCTCAGCTATCTGGCGACCGAGGAACTGTCGCGTGGATTCGCGTTGGCGCTGGCAGGGGGTGAGTTGAATCCGGAATCGGTCATCGACGAACTCGGTGCAGCGCTCGATGGACGGTCAGCCTCGGAGGTCATCCAAACGGCTCAGGCTCGGCAGCGCGAAGCTGCTTTGGAAGAGATCGAAGAGTTGCGGGAAGCCAAGGAAGAGTGGGAAGAAGCCCAGGAACAGCTATCCGCCTTTCAAGTCTCTCGGGCACGCCTGACTGAGAGGGAGAGGGTCTTCGGGATGACCGAGCCGATCATCGAGTTGAGCGTCGAGAACGGGACCGATCATGCCGTGAGTCGAGCCTATTTCCGCGGAGTCGTGGCCTCGCCCGGACGATCGGTTCCGTGGATCGATGCCGAATTCAACTACCAGATCCGCGGTGGGATCGAGCCCGGAGAGTCCGCCGATTGGAACCTGGCCCCGAATATGTTCTCGGAGTGGGGTGCGGTCGATGTGCCATCGGACGCCGTTCTCACAGTTGAAACCGTTCGGCTGGATGGAGCTGACGGGAATGCGCTCTTCGATGCCACCGGTTGGACCGAAAGGGATGCCGAGCGTCTGGAAAGCTTGGAGGCGGCCTGGGATTCTCCCTGATGCCGGCCAGGGTGTTCCTTGTGCCACCAGGTAATGGTTGACCTCCATCGCTTTCCCAACCAAAAACCGAATCTGCATTCGGTTTTTGGTTGGGGGGGTACGGTTTGGAAGGTCATTTCCCGCGGTGCCTTGATCGGCGCAGCGCAGTGGTTACTCCTGATCCCCGCCGGAGTGATCATCAGTAGCCGAGCAGCCATGAGTGTTGGGGCGGGATCCAAGCCTGAATTGGTTGGTGCCACAATCGGCGCTGGATTGATTTCTATCCTGACCGGCGGG
>PUMK01000270.1 GCA_003551325.1 Candidatus Acetothermia bacterium
CATCACGATCACCGCCTCGGGCGCCGTCAAGAAGATGGTCCTGCCGTCGGCGCTTGCCCTGGGAAGCCCGCTGTTTGTGGGGCTCGTCTTCGGACGGTTCACCCTGGCGGGATTCCTTGTAGGCGCGTTGATCTCCGCAGTTGTGCTGGCCATCTACTGCGCTAACGCTGGCGGGGCTATGGACAACGCAAAGAAGTACGTGGAAGAGGGTCACTTTGGTGGCAAGGGATCGGAAGCACACGCAGCTGGCGTCACCGCAGACACCGTGGGAGACCCCCTGAAGGACACTGTGGGACCAAGCTTGGACATCTTGATCAAGCTGATGTCCGTCATCTCACTGTTGTTTGCCTCATTGTTCCCGATCACCCCGTTCTTCATGCGCTGATACCAAAGGGCAGGGAGCAGGGGGTCTGACGTGGCCCCTGCTCCCTCCCTATCATCATGAACGCGCAGCTTGTTGCAGTGACGACTGGTCGAGCCCTTGTGGTAACATCGCCCTGAGACCGGTCACACCATCGGAGGTGGACGATGCGAAGGCTCTTTCTACTGTGCATTGTCACGTTGTCGTGCAGCATTCCGGTCACCGGACACGAGCAACCCCTCTTCCCTACGCCCTATGAAGGTCTCGTGGGAAGCTCTGGGCCCGTGCAGCAAGGGATGATCGGTGCCAGCCGGGTCGGAACCTCTTCTCCAACACCCGAGGACCGTCTCCTCGTCCTCATCTACGTTCACCATCCTCTGGTCGACAAAGCACTCCACGGCCATGTGGCATGCAGCCCCGAAGCTGTGTTTCCCCTTCCTCGCTGGATCCCGTTCACGGACACACCCATCCACGACACGTTGAGGTTGCTCCTTCGGGGGTCGCTCACCGACCACGAATTCGCCGCAGGCTTCTCAACCGGCTTCCCGCTCCCCGATCTTGGCATCGCGTCCCTCATGCTGGTCGATGGAACGCTGACGGTCACCTTCTCCGATCCGCAGTATTCCACGACGGGAGGCGCCTGCCGCGTCACGCTGCTCTGGGCACAGATCGAGAAGACAGCGCTTCAGTTCCCTGAGGTGGATCACGTCTTGCACGACCCACCAGACCTCTTTCAACCATAGATCGCTCCTTGACCCGCCTGTGAGGCTTCTATATCCTTGTGCACATCACCCACAAGGGGGCATACGGCATGGCCAGGGAGAACACAGCACTGCTTAAGAAGGTTCCGTTGTTTGCACAGTTAGGAGACAGACACCTGCAAGCCATCGCGCGGTCGGCAAAGGAGTTGAAGTATTCGGCTGGGCAGCCGATCGTCCGCGAGGGGGAACAGAGCAACGTGGGGTTCTTCCTCATCGCCGATGGCCAGGTAGAGGTCCGCCGGGGCGATCAGGTTCTGGCCAAACTCGGCGCGGGGCAGTTCTTCGGTGAGATGTCCGTGCTGGACGGTCAGCCGCGTTCCGCTGATGTATTCGCCGTCTCCGATACGACCTGCCTCGGGCTGACGAGTTGGGACATGAAGTCGTTGGTCACCAACACGCCTGAGATCGCCATGGGCATCATCTCCGAGCTAGCGCGACGCCTTCGACAGACCAGCATGAAGCTCTCCGAATAGCACACTGGGAGGGCGCGAGCCCGCTATGGTGACCCAAGAAGAGACTGCTGTCCTGTTTGGGGATATCCGGGATTTCACCTCCTATACTGCCTCCGTGGGCGACGAGAGGGCGTTTGCCCAGGCACGCAGCTTCACGGATATGGTCGCCGAAGCGAGCCATCACCATGGTGGACGGGTGGTGAAGACCTACGGGGACGGTGCCATGGTCGAGATCCCCGACGGGTCGGAGGCCGTACGCTGTGCTGTTCAGCTCCTTCGCTATCTGGGCGACTACAACATGGCGCACCCGGAGTCACCAATCGCTGCCGGTGTCGGGATCGCTTGGGGGCAACCCATCCATGATGGTGGCGACCTGTTCGGGCATTCGGTTAACCTGGCCAAACGCCTTGCCGACCATGCCCGAGGCGGACAGATCGTTGTGTGTCCGCAGATACGGGCACACAACGATGCACCAAGCTCGCTTGGCTTTCTTCCCCTGGGTGAGCTTCAGCTCAAGGGGCTTCCGCCCCAAGAAGCGTTCGAGGTGGTGTGGCGCGATGAGATCGCGCGCCTCGTCGGCCGAAGCGACGCGCTGGTCTTGATCCTCACCGCCGACAAGCTGGTCGTCGAACTCTCCAAGTCTCTCCAGCAGAAGATCGAACGCGCGCAGGACAGCGTGCGTCAGCAAGCCAAGGAACCTGGGCTGAAGGGGTTCATCGTACGTCGTCTGGAACGTCGTCTGCCACTGTGGCTCGATCGGGCACTGGAGCAAGCAGGTATCGGCTTCGAGCATCCACTGCACAAGGTAAGACTCTTCTGGGAGGGGAATACGCTTGTTCTCCGACCTGAAGGGCGCCGGGGAATGCGGCTTGAGGCTGATGACTTCGAACCTGAAGCTGCCCAAGCGTTTGTGCGACGCCTCCAAGGCATGCAGCATGCGCTCGGCGGCGATCAACCAACCTCTCCGTAGCCCGGGCGCACAGTGCCCTGTGCCCACCCAGTTCATGACATGTGTCCACACACGGAACCACCCGTCACCTTGCACTCCCTTGGGACACTCCGTTATGCGTGATGGGGTACAGGTGTGCCGTCACAGACCAGACCCAAGGGCAAGCTGAAAGGGGCTGAGAACGATGCAACCGAGTTCTTGCAAGCTGGGATTCGTCTCAACGAGGCTCGCGGGCACCGATGGCGTGTCGTTGGAGACCTTCAAGTGGGCTGAACTCCTCACGGCGTGCGGCCATGACTGCCATTTCTTCGCCGGGCAGTTCAACGGAAAACCTGAACGTTCCTACCAGGTCGACGAAGCCCACTTCAGACATCCCGACATTCGCGCGCTGAACGACGAACTTTTTGCGATGCAGGCCCGCCCCCCCCGTCTCTCCCACAGGGTGGACGAGCTCAAGGATCACCTCGTGCACCATCTGCATCAGTTCGTGGAACGCTACGGGATCGAGCTCCTCATTGCCGAGAACTGTCTTTCGCTCCCGGTGAACCTTCCTTTGGGCCTGGCACTCACCCAGTTCATCGCAGAGACGCGGATCCCCACAATCGCCCATCATCACGACTTCTGGTGGGAGCGCCCCCGGTTCGCCGTCACATGCGCCGCCGACTATCTGGCCGCCGCGTTCCCTCCAACCCTTCCGTCCGTGCATCACGTCGTCATCAACTCGTTCGGCGGGACGCAGCTGGCGTTGCGCACCGGGGCATCGTCCATGCTCATCCCCAACGTCATGGACTTCGATACACCGCCACCCGCTAGGGACAGCTACAGCCGCTCGATGCGTGCGCAGCTGGGACTGTCCACGGATGCGTATGTGCTGCTCCAACCGACCCGCATTGTACCCCGCAAACGCATCGAACACGCCATCGAGTTTACACGCCGGCTTGATCTCCCGGCCTCGCTCGTCATCTCCCACGCTGCCGGAGACGAACGCGAGAGCTACAGTGACTATCTTGCACACTACGCCGAGCTGATGGGCGTACACGTGGTATTCGCCGGGGATCGCTTCGAGCAACACCGTGGGCGTACGGCAGAGGGAAAGCCCTTGTTCTCCCTGGCCGACGCCTATCACGAAGCGGACCTCGTCACCTACCCCTCAACGGTGGAGGGTTTTGGTAACGCGTTCCTTGAGGCGATCTACTACCGGAGACCGCTGCTCATGAGCACCTACGAGATCTACCGAACCGACATCGCACCCAAAGGCTTCAGAGTGGTAGGCTTCACGGACTTCATCGAGGAACAGACCGTGGCGGACGCCCAACAACTCCTTACCAACCCAGCACTGGTCGAGGAGATGACAGAGCACAACTTCCGGACTGCAAGGAACTTCTACTCCTACTCCGTACTCGAGTCCCAGTTGTTGAACTTGCTCCAGGCCTCGCTGGGCCGATAGCGCACCGCGCTTCACGCGTTGTTCTCGGGTTTGCCTTCATCACGAAGGGCGTCGCGAATTGCGTCCAGCCGCAGCTGGGCCAGGCCGAACACCGTGTCTTCCGGATA
>PUMK01000229.1 GCA_003551325.1 Candidatus Acetothermia bacterium
CTGTCCACCATTAGAATGCAGTTGGATCCGGGGGCTCGAAGCCCCCCTCAAGCAACCGCACCGGAACGATTGCCCAAGATGAACTCCGTGAAGGGCACCACCGATCGCGTCATCGGACTCATACCGGCAGCCGGTGAGGGCACCCGGCTTGCGCCACTGCCGATGAGCAAGGAACTGTACCCGATCGGCTTCAATCTCGGAGAAGCCGGGACCATGCGCCCGAAGGTCGCGGCCCGCTACCTGTTGGACCGGATGGCGACCGCGGGAATCACCGAGGCGTACCTCATCCTTCGCCCTGGCAAGTGGGACATTCCCAGCTACCTTGGCGATGGATCCAGCGCCGGCGTCCGTCTGGCCTATCTGACAGTTCATGTTCCCTTCGGTGTCCCTTTCACGCTCGATCAGGCGTTCCCCTTCGTACGTGATTCGATCGTCGTCTTCGGTCTTCCGGACATCCTGTTCTGGCCCGAAAATGCGTATCAGAGGATGCTTCGCCGTCTCTTGGCGAGCAGGGCGGATGTCGTGCTCGGCCTGTTTCCGACCAGTGAACCACAACTCGTAGGGGTGGTGGATGTCGATGCTAACGGTCTTGTGCATGGTCTGTACGAGAAATCGCACCTGACCCACCTGCCGTTCATGTGGGCCATGGCGGTGTGGAAGCCGGCGTTCACCCTCTTTCTCCACGAATTTGTCGAGAGCGAGCTGCGCCATATCCGCCAGGCGGGCAATGCGCGCCTGGGCGAACCGGCCGCTCGCCACGAACTGCCGATCGGTGATGTGATTCATGCTGCGATTCAGTCCGGGACGAGGGTCGAGGCGGAGAGCTTCCAAGACGGCTCCTGTATTGATATCGGCACCCCGGGTAATCTCATCGAGGCGCTCCGTCACGAGTTGCCAGACCCAGCACCGCCCCCATCCGAGTGATCCGGGTTGCCCGCTGGCATGCCGCCAACTTGGCGCGTGTACCAATCGGCTGTCTGCCGCAACCCCTTCGCCAGCGAGACATTGGGCCGCCAGCCCAAGGCATCCTCCGATGCAGCCACGTCTGCGCGGCGAACCTGTTCCATCGGGCGGTCACTCACCCCTCCGAACTCGGGCAGATCCGTCACCTGCAGGATTTCATACAGTTGCTCGACCACGGAACGCACGGAGACGAGTTCGCCACCCCCGACATCCAACGTGGCGCCCTCTATACCCGGCGCTGATGCCGCACGAATATACGCATCTGCAACGTCATCCACGTAGACCCAGTCCACCAAACGGCTCCCACTCGTGAACGTCGGGCGTCCGCCCGCATTCAACGTGGTGATCACATACGGGATCAACTTCTTGGTGTCCTGCTGGCCCGGCCCGTACACCATGAATATGCGCAGGATCACGACCGGCAGATCGAACAGGGCGTTGAACATACGCCCGTAACTGTTTGCAGCAAGCTTGGCGGCGGCATAGGGTGAGCTTGGCACGGCCCACTCACCGGTTGGCTCCGGTTCTTCCAGGGAGCCCGTCAGAACCACCCGGTTACACCGCGCTTCCCGCGCAGCCAACAGGATGTTGATGGTCGAGGTCAGGTTGCCGTGAAAGGTGGGCAGCACCAGTTCCGGTGAGCGGGCACCAACGACGTGGCTGGCGAGGTGGAAGACGAACTCGGGTCGGGCCCGCTTGAAAACTGCCCGGGTCTCGTCGATATCCGACAGGTTCGCGGTCAGGGCCTCACCCGCCCCGGAGCCGGAGCCGCTTGGGGGTGTTCTACCCACGGTGAAGACCTGTGCACCGGCGGCATCCAGCCTGCGAGACAAGGCCCCGCCGATGAAACCGCGCCCACCGGTCACAAGGACGCGCCGCCCCGACAGGTTGGTAAATGGCTCGGTCACGTTAGTGCCCCCGGGACGACAAACCGTCTTCATAGGCCGAAATCTGGCCCATCGTTACCTCCATCGCACTTGCGCCTTCGCCAGTAACAGCACGGTACCAATCCGCGGTTTGGCGCACGGTCTCGCTGAAATCCCAGCACGGGTGCCAATCGAGCATATGGAAGGTCTTTTCGATCGACAGCTGCAGCAACTGAGCCTCGTGCACCGCAGATGGATCAGAAAGGTCCTCCCACGAACCCGCACCCCACCTCTCGATCAATCGATCCACGAGCGATCGTACCGGCTGGTGCGAGGCCAGAAGTGGCCCGAAATTAAAGGGCGAGCAATACTTCGATCGCTCAGGTAACGGCCGAGCCGAATCCAGCAATATGGCCCCGAGTTTCATGTAGCCGTAAAGGGGCTCGAGCACGTGTTGCCATGGTCGGACGGCTGATGGGTTCCGTACCGGTATGGAGTGCCCCGCTGCCAACGCCCGGACGCAGTCAGGAACGATCCGGTCCTTTGCCCAGTCACCGCCACCGATTACGTTCCCCGCGCGAACGGAGGCCAGCCGCACACCGTGCTCGCTGAGCCGGTCCGGGTGAAAGAAGGACATGCGCCAGGAGTCGACAAGCAGCTCCGCAGCGCCTTTGCTAGCGGAATAAACGTCATAGCCGCCCATTGGGTCGTCTTCCCTGTAACCGTACAGCCATTCCCGGTTGGCGTAGCACTTGTCGGAGGTCACGACGATCACCACCGTCGGCCGGCCAAGTTGGCGCACTGCGTCGAGCACATGCGCCGTGCCCAGAGTATTGGCCTCCACGGTTTCCAGGGGCCTCTCGTAGGAGTCCCGCACCAGAGATTGCGCCGCAAGGTGGAACACGATCTCTGGATTCGCCTCTTCCAGGAACGCATTGAACGTCTTGAACTCTCGGATATCCCCACGCTGGTCGGTCATTTCGCTGGAGAGCCCCAATTGATCAAACAGGGAAGGGTCCGTCGGCGGTTCAAGCGCATAACCGCTGACCCGTGCGCCCAGATTCAGCAACCACGTCACCAGCCACGCGCCCTTGAAGCCTGTATGGCCTGTCACCAGCACACGCGTGCCGGCATATTGAGCGCGCAACTCGTCCAAGACTGTCATCATCACTCCTGACACGGCGCGAGCAGGCCTTTATCGACCAGGGCTGCTGCCGCATTCTGGATGGCAGAGAAGGGCATCTCCGCCTGCTCGGCGATTTCCAGCAGAGAGTGCTCCCCATCCGACTGGTTCAAGACCCAAAGCAGCGCCAGTTGGGCGCGAGCACGATCATTCTGTCCGCCAAGCCAATCGTAGAGGCCGCGCCGCCCGAGCTGGGGCTCCCCGTATGGGGACAGATTCAGGAAGCAGGCGTTGTTTTCGAGGACATCGAGCACGAGACGTAGCACTTCCAGCGACTCGGCGAGGTGCTCGGGCCGCACGAAATCGAGATCGTCCGCCGACGTATGGTATTCGGGGAAGTTGCCATACATTGAGCGCATCAGGCACCCGACCGGGATGCGGAAGCCCGGGGAGTTATACTGCCGCTCGTCATAACCGTAGGGACTGAAGCCGAGTACCCGATGGTTCGCTGAGGCGTGCTTCAGCACGTGAGCCACCGCGCGATCCACCACCGCGTCGCCTCCCACCGTTTTTTTATACGTGAAACCGCCGGAATCACCCACGCACGAGAGGACGATCCCGTGCCGAATGCCGGCGGCCTTATCCGGGTTTTGCGCGAGCCAGGCGATGGACCCGAGCGTTCCCGGCGCGAAAAGGAACCGGTAGGTCAGACGGTGACTGACCCTCTGCAATTGCTCTGCGAGGAAAAGCGCGACAACGATACCGCTCAGGTTGTCGTTCGCGAGCGATGGATGACAGACGTGGGCCGAAATCAGCACCTCCTCCGGAGTTGTCCCCGGAAGGACGAGTTCCCCGTACGTCAGGGCGCCATCCTCGAGGCTCGAGTCGATAAAGACTTCGTATTCCCCGTCCGGCAATCCCTCGCGCAACCGATGCGGCAGGCAGAACCCCCATGTGTCCCCATAGTAGCTGGTGCGATACGGAATCCAGTCCGGGTGATCCGGCAGTGAGTGGAGATGCGGTTGCAACGCCTCGAGCGTAATGCGCTCGTGCACCGGCACGCTGTAACCCACCACGTGCAGGTTGGACGCCTGAAAGTCAACGACCTTGC
>PUMK01000030.1 GCA_003551325.1 Candidatus Acetothermia bacterium
CCAGGAGATCGATCGTTGCCTCGATGTCCTTCCGGTCTGCGGCCTCGACCACCGAGTGCACGTACCGGGTGGGAACGGACAATGTGACCACCGCCGCCCCTTCACGCGCCAGCTGCAACCCGCCGGCGTCCGTGCCGCCTCGGGGAAGGATCTCCATCTGGTAGGGGATGTTCCGCTTCTCGGCAAGATCAACGAGGAACCGCACGAGTCCCGGGTGGGAGATCGACGCCGAGTCCTTGACCTTGATCGCCACGCCCTTACCCAGGGCCGACACGTGCTCGTGGGCTTGCGCGCCGGGGACATCGCAGGCCACGGTCACGTCGAGCGCGACGCCGATGTCCGGAGCGATGGAAAACGCGCTCGTCCGCGCCCCGCGCAACCCCACTTCCTCCTGCACGGTACCCACGAAGTAGACGTCCGCCTCGTGCTTTCCGAGCCGGCGCATGGCCTCGATCCCCACATAGACACCCACGCGATCATCGAGCGCCTTCCCCGAGAGGAGATCCCCCACCTCGAGGAACGATTGACGCAGGGTCACCGGGTCGCCTATACGAACCGTCTCCTTCACCTTCTCTCCGGGGAGCCCGAGGTCGACGAACAGGTCCGAGATCTTGAGGGGCTTCTTGCGTTCCTCATCGCTCAGGATGTGGATGGGTTTGCTCCCGATGAGCCCGGGCAGCGTGCCCGACCGCGTGTGCACGTCCACGCGCGCCGCGATCAGCGTGCGGGGGTCGAAGCCTCCTACGGGATCGATTCTCAGGAACCCTTTCTCGGTATCCACATGAGAGACGAGAAAGCCGATCTCGTCCATGTGGGCCGCCACCACCACTTTCGGTCCGCGCCCCGGGGCACGGGCGATCACGTTGCCCAGCCGGTCCACCTCGATCTCCTCGGCATGCCCCTTGAGCGCCTCCAGACACAACGTGCGTACGGTTTCCTCACGTCCGGGAATCCCGGGCGCCTCCGACAGTTTGCGCAGTAGATCCACAGGTGCCTCCTTCCGCAACCAGGCATACTAAGCGAACCTCCCATCGGGCGGCAACCTTGGCGTACACTGCTTGGGCTGTTTAGAATGCGCGGGAAGGAGGCCGCGGTTGATACCACTCAGCGCCTACCCGAAGAGCCGTGTTTTGCCCGTGATCACCGTCGCGCTGCTCCTGCTGAACGGTATCGCCTTCCTCTACACAGGAACGTTCTCCACCTCCAGGCATCCGGACGACGTCGTGTGGCTCGATGCCCGGCCGTGGCAGGAGGTGTCCGATGCCCCCTTGCCCCCAGGATTCGACATCCAGCTCTACCAGCGGCTGGCCCGCGGCCGGGGTCTTGAGTACCCGGTCACCGAGCGGGGGCACTTCTATGTTCGCTACGGGTTGATCCCGTCACAGATCTGGCGTGGGGAGGACATCCCGCCCACGATCGGCCTCCCCATCTGGGTGACCTTGTTCACCTCGATGTTCCTTCACGGCGGGTTGTTCCACCTCCTGGGGAACATGCTCTACCTGTGGATCTTCGGGGGGCGTGTGGAAGAGGCCACCGGACCCTTACGGTTCTTCATCTTCTACCTCATCTGCGGGCTCGGTGCTGCGCTCCTGCAGATGATCGTCTACCCCCAGGGCACGATGCCCATGGTGGGGGCCTCGGGCGCCATCGCCGGGATCATGGGCGCGCACCTTGTGATGTTCCCGTGGTCGCGCGTGCTGACGCTTGTTCCCATCTTCTTCTTCTTCACGCTCGTGCAGGTGCCGGCGATCATCGTCCTTGGCTTCTGGTTCGTGGTGCAGTTCTTCTCCGGGATCGTCGACCTCTCCGCAATGGGTGGTGTGGCCTGGTTCGCCCACATTGGCGGCTTCATCACGGGCGCCCTCCTCGTGCTCCTGTTCAAGCGCCGGGGCGTGGAGGCGGAGCTCATCACGTGGTGGCGCCGGCGGCGGATCCGCAACACCTTGGAACCGTGGTGAGTTTCGTGCCTCGCGTGCTCGGCGTCGACGAAGCCGGCCGCGGTGCGGTCCTCGGGCCCCTCGTGGTCGCCGGAGTCCTAGCCCCGGCCGACCGCCGTACAGCGCTCCGTACCCACGGCGCCCGGGATTCCAAGACCATCCCCCGCCACCGCCGCCGCAGCGTCCTCCGAACGCTCCTCCGGGAGACCGAAGCCTACTGGACCGTGGTCATCCCCCCCGAGGAGATCGACGCCGGGAACCTCACGACACTCGAGGAGAAGGCGATCACATCCTTGATCACGCGGCTCGCCCCCAACGAGGCGGTGCTCGACGCTCCGGTGGGCCCCTCCGCCCTCCCCCGCTTCCTGCGCCGCCTTCGGGCTTCGCTGGACGGAAGAACGGAACTCACCGCCTACCCCAAGGCCGACCGCAGCGACCCGATCGTGGGCGCCGCATCGCTCCTTGCCAAGGTCGTGCGCGATGGGTACATCGACGCCCTGCGCCCTCGTTACGGGGACATCGGCTGGGGCTATCCTGGGGAAACGCGTGTGCGCCGGTTCCTCGAAGGGTGGGTGGCGACGCACGGCGCGCTCCCCCCCATCTGCCGCACGCGTTGGGCGTCGAACCGTACCCTCGCCTTCCCCCCACTCCCCCTCAAGGAGCGGTAGACGGCTCCGTACATGCCCCTGGCTGTACCCGCTCCGCTCCCAGTGTGTGCCGGGTGTCCGGCACGCGCCTGGGCACGCAGGGGGGTGGGTTGCATTCGCCTTCCAGCGCAGGCAAACTTATCCGCTTAACACGGGCGGTACATTGTGTGCCGATCGACCAAGGAGGGTCCGCATGCCCAAACGTACCTATCAACCGCATCGAAGACGGAGAAGGCGGAATCACGGGTTCATGGCCCGGATGAGCTCTCCGGCTGGGCGAAGGATTGTGTCCCGCCGGAGAAGCAGAGGCCGTAAGCGCCTCGCCTCAACGTAAGCCTCGGCCTCATATGCACCCTAGTGCCCGCCCGTAGGAAGGGATGTTCGTGGCGAAAAAGAGAGTTTACGAGATTGCCAGAGAGCTTGGGGTCCCGACGAAGGAACTGATCTCCACGTTGGCCGACTTGGGGATGGAGGGGCTCCGGGCTGTACATGCCGTGGAGGACGAGGAAGTCGAGGTCATCCGCGAGCTCATCGAGGAGCACCAGAGCAAGGAACAGGAGGCGCCAGCCACCGACGAGGCAGCCCCTGAGACCGAAGAAGAGGCGCCGCCCGCCCCACGGCCCCGGATCAAGCAGACGGGCGACCCCCGTCCTCCGGTGGTGGCGGTGCTGGGGCACATCGACCACGGTAAGACCACGCTCCTCGACGCCATCCGCCGGGCCCACGTTACCGAGGGCGAAGCGGGGGGTATCACCCAGTCGATCGGTGCCTACCAGGCCAGCGTGAACGACCGGCTGATCACGTTCATCGACACGCCCGGCCACAAGGCGTTCACCGCCATGCGCGCCCGCGGCGCGTTGGTGACGGACATCGCCGTGCTCGTGGTCGCCGCCGACGACGGCGTGATGGCCCAGACGGTGGAGGCCTCCGACCACGTCAAGGCGGCCAACGTGCCCGTGATCGTCGCCGTGAACAAGGTGGACAAGGCCCCGCAGAACCTCGACAAGGTCAGAAACGAGCTGGCGCAGCTTGGATATACGCCCGAGGACTGGGGCGGGGACACGATCACCGTTCCCCTGTCGGCGCTCAACGGCGAGGGCGTGGACGATCTCCTGGAGATGATTCTCCTCACCGCGGACATGGAGGACTTCCGCGGCGATCCCAAGGCCGAGCTTCTGGCCACCGTCATCGAAGCGCACATGGACCAGGCGCGCGGCCCTGTGGCCACCGTCGTGGTGAAAAACGGCATGCTGAAAGAGCGCGACATCGTCGTGGTGGGCACCACATGGGGCCGCATCCGCGCGCTCCTTGACCACCAAGGCAACCGCGTCCCATCCGCCGGGCCGGGGACCCCTGTGGAGATCATGGGGTTGAACGACGTCCCCGAGGCGGGCGAACAGGTGGAACCCTTCCCCAACCAGAACAAGGCCAAGCGAGAGGCCGGTGCCCGGAAGATGGCCGAGCAATCCCAA
>PUMK01000224.1 GCA_003551325.1 Candidatus Acetothermia bacterium
CAGGCCAAGGCCGATCACGATGTAGAAGCGCCATGTTCGTCGGCGTGCCATCATCCCCCGGGCACGATTCTAGGGGCACGTGCCGATTGCACAAGGGAACCGTCGCCCTCACACTGAAGGCACCTCGGCGGGGAGGGGCAAGTCCTCCAGCCGCAGTCCTTCGTCGAACAGCCGGAGGCAAGCGTCCACGGCGTCGGGATCGTACCGACGCCCGCGACCGCTGCGGATCTCGTCGAGTGCAGCCTCCAGGCCCAACGCCGGGCGGTACGGTCGGTGGGAAGCCATCGCCTCCACAGTATCGGCAATGGCCAGGATCCTCGCCTCCGGAAAGATCTGGTCGCCGACAAGCCCCTGCGGATAGCCTGAGCCGTCAAGTCGCTCGTGATGCTGCAACACCATGTCGGCGATCGGCTCTACAAACGGGATCTGCTTGACGATCTCGTAACTCTGCCGGGCATGTCCCATGAGCAGCTTCCACTCAGCACTGCTCAGCTGTGTCGGTTTGTTGAGGATCTCGGCAGGGATGTAGATCTTCCCCGTGTCGTGAAGTTCGCCTGCAATGCGAATGGCCGCGACCCGCGCATCATCGAAGCCCAGCGCCTCGGCGATAAGACTGGCGAGAGCTGCCACACGACTCTGGTGCCCTGCCGTGTAGGGATCGCGCAGCTCACCCATGACGCTCAGGGCGTGGACTGCCCCGCCGAGCGTTGCCTGCACAGCTTCGTAGCTCCTCTCCAGTGCACGTCGGCTCTCCATCTGTTCAGTTTCGTCCTGCATGGTGACCAGCACCCGCTCCAAGCTGGCCTCGTAACCGGGGACGGCTCGGATGCGCATCAAAATGTGCCGTTCGTTTCCCTGGGGGTCGACCGCCATCCCTCGCCCGCCGACCTGCGCGTGTCCTTCGAAGAGACCCACCAGGAGGCTACGCAGCAAGGGCGATTCCGCCTCCTCAGCACGAACCTGTCCGGGGTCTCCGTCAGCCATCTCCATGGCGGCCTTGTTCGCGCGCTTCACGTGGATGGCGGGGATCCATGCCCTGAGCACATCAGGGTTGGTCTCCAGGTAGGCTGCCAGGTCGCTCACCCCAACGGCCCGGAGGCGATCCATCGCTTGCCTGATGTGGGAGTAGTCGGCCTCCGCTGTGGGAACAGGAGACTCGTCGAACAGGTCGCGGAATCGTTCCTCGCTCGCGCGGAGTTCCTCCACAGCCTCCTCACGGGCGGCTTCCACCTTTCTGAGATCCGTGATGTCGTGGACAATGCCTACGGAGCGCACCACCCGACCGTCCGCATCGCGCTCATGACGGCACTTTTCGTAGACTGTCCGCTCTTCACCCGTGTCGGATCGGATCATGCGATGTTCGACTTCGTAGGTTACGCCCGGCTCCTCCAACGACCGGGCGTAGAGCGCCTCCACCTCCGGGCGGTCCTCCGGGTGGACCCTATCGAGAAAGGCCTCATAGGTTTCTTCGAACGAGCCACGCTTCGTTCCGAACATGCGATGCGTCTCGTCCGACCACACAAGATGGTTTCGAGGCGCGTCATACTCCCAGCTTCCGACATGCGCAATCGCCTGAGCCTCCCGCAGCCGCTCCCCCTCGTCCACCAACGCCTGCTCAACGCGCTTGCGCTGGGCCACCTCCTGCTTCAACTCCGCCGTCTGTTTCCTGGATTCCTCGTAGAGACGGGCATGGCTGATGACCTGCGCAGCTTGATCCGCAAAACCCTGCAGGAGGACGATCTCCTCCTCGGGGAAGGGGGTCGGCTTCTCGGTGGCGGACAGGATGAGCACGCCGATGGACTGGTCCATGAGGCGAACGGGAAGATACAGAATGGAGCGCAGGTTCCTGAGGCGCACGATCTCGAGTTCTGCCGGCGTGAGCGCAGCAGCTCGGGTATCGGGGATGACCACAGGCTTCGCCGTGACAAGCGCCTCCTTGATATGGGGATGCTCGTCCAGAGAGGCGTAGCGGTATTCCTCCGGGAAGTCGTTGGGCAGGTGAGGGGTCGTGGCCGCCAGGCGGATGGACGCTCCCTCGAGGAGATAGAGCGCGCCGGTCTCCAACCGCATAACCCTGGTCGCATCGTCCACGATCAGCTGCATGAGGGTGGAAGGATCGGGTGAAGCGGTGAGGGCGCGGCTGATTCGCAAGAACGCCTCCAGCCGTTGGCTGTTCTGCTGCAGGGCATCCTTCGACGCCTTGAGCTCGCTGATGTCCTGGATGAAGCCCCGAATCCGACCGGTCTTGCCGTGCTCCACGACCGGCACCCCGACCATGCGCACCCATTTGCGGTTGCCCCGCCGAGTGACGATCTCCGCCTCCAGATCGAACGGACTCCCTGACTCCATCGCGTCGCGCATCGCCGCTTCCATCTTCGCGCGGTGCTCCCCGTGGTAGGCCTCCCGGGCGGCGTCAATGCCCTCAGGATCTTCAGGATCCAGGTCGTGGATTCGGGCCGTCATGGGCGTCCACGTGCCTACGCTTGTGGCCGGGACATACTCCCATCCCCCGATCCGAGCGATCGACCCCACCTCGTTCAGTAGATCGCTCTGGTGTCGCAGCGTCGCTTCCATGCGCAGCCGTTCCGTCACGTCGCGCACGAACTCGACCACGCCCGTGACGTTCCCCGTGTTGGCATCCTTCATCGGGTAACAGAACACTTCCAGCCACTCAGCCTCTGAGCCTGGAATCGCTCTCTTGATCTCGCTCTCCACGCGACCCGTCTTCATGCAGCGAACCGCCGGACAGGGATCGCAGGGGGCATCCATGCCGTGGTAGACGCGATAGCATTTCTCCCCTTCGATGGGGGTGCCGAGGGCGAACCAGTCTTGAAAGGGTTTGTTTGCGTTCCGCACCGTGAGATCTGTGTTGAGCACGCAGATCCCGTCCTGCACGCTTGCGTATATTCCCTCCAGAAGCTTGAGGGCCTGTTCCCTCTCGCCTTCCACCTTCTTCTGCTTAGTGATGTCCTGGAAGACGGTGGCGAACTGATGCTCGGAAACCGGGTAAGCGTGAACGGCGTACGTCCGTCCCAAGGGTGGGGAGAACTGCTCGAAAACGGTCGGCTGACCCGTGCGCACCACATCCCCGTACATCTGGATGAACGGCGTTTCCCGGATACCCGGCAGGACGTCGGTGACATTCCGACCGATGATCTCGCTGCCCCGAAGACCGGTATGGCGGTCAAACGCAGCATTCGTCGCCAGGAAGGTGTAGTCGACGGGCTCTCCAGCTTCATCGAACTCCATCGCGTGCAGAGCCATGGCTACGGGCGACGCCTCAACCAGGGCCTGATAGGCGTTGCTGTCCGTGGACTGCCCCCCTGCACCCGCAGGGGTACCCTTGTGTCGTCGTTGATCGCGGTGTTCGCCGCTGTGCATCTTCGATCACCTTCTCTTCCCCTCGCGCCACGTACAGCGCGATGCTGGGTGTCCGCCACGAAAGGCCCGCACAATGCCCCTCAACGACGGATCAAGCTTTGTCGTTCACCCTACCAGCAACGCGGAGTTCCCCACAAAGCAACCGACACACCGATTGTAGCACCTATCGCTACATGTGATGCGCTTATCGTATCCTGGCACATCGTCTCTCCAGACGAGCGGGCTTTAAGCCTGCGCCCACGGCGATCCGTGAAGCGCGCCACACGGCCTGCGGCGGAGGCCCCGCAGACCGCTCTCCGACTCGCGCGAGGCGCAGCCTCGCACGCAGCCACCCAGCGCCCTAGAACAGCCAGGCTCCCAAACGGGCGAACAGACCACCTGCGAACAAGGCGAACACCGTGGTCCCCACCAGCACGATCACGGCCAGACGAATCGAGAACTCCCGCGCCACCAGGGCCACCATGGCCACGCACGGAACGTAAAACAGCGCCACGATCGCTCCCGTGAACAGCTGCGAAGGCGCAAGCGCCATGTCCACGAGCGGGAGCACGGCGAGCTCGCGCCGGAACACCCCTAGAAGGAGCGGAACGGCTGCTTCTTGTGGCATGCGAAGCCACCCCGTGACCACGGGACTCAGCGCGCGTCCCACGGCCTCCATGGATCCCGTCTCGTACA
>PUMK01000260.1 GCA_003551325.1 Candidatus Acetothermia bacterium
GCCGAGCCCGCCGCGTGGTCTTGGACCTCGAGGACGCCTGGCTCCTCGATGGGGTGGTCCAGACAACACCGGGGCCGCTGACGCTCTCCGCAAGCGATCCCCTCCCATTTCTGGTGCTCGGCGGGCATCAGCCATGACCAGACCGCCGGTGGGTACGGTGCACCGCGAGCGGATCCGGCGCGCAGTGCGTGCCGAGGCGTTGCGGCCCGCCCCAGCCGAGGTGAGTGCACTGGTGACTGCTCTCAAAGAGCGCTTTGGTCCAACGTTTGTCGTGGCTCTGTTCTACGGCTCCTGTCGTCGTCAGGAGGCGCTCGAGGGGGTCATCGATCTCCATGTCCTTGTCACGGACCTCCGGCAAGCGCTGGGCCGTGTTGCGGGGACGCTGTGTCGCCTGCTTCCGCCGAACGTGTACTACCTGGAGGTATCCGTCGAAGGAAGACCGGTGCGCTGCAAGTACGCGGTCCTCTCTGTAGCACAGTTTCGCCGTCGATGCACCCGAGCGGCTTACCACTCCTACTTCTGGGGAAGGTACGCGCAGCCCGTTACGCTGCTGGGGACTCTAGATCCTGAACCTTTCGTGGACGAACTTGCTCACGCTGTCGAGACGCTTGCTTGGCGGGCGCTGCCTCTCGTACCCCGGGGGGCTGACTGGCGCACCCTGTGGACGCGCGCCCTCTCCCTTTCCTACCGGACCGAACTGCGCCCGGAAACCGAAGACAGGGCCCGGACGCTTGTGGGTGCCTTCCCCGATTTTTTCGAGGAGGTGGGACGTGCGGTTCTCGCTGCAAGCGCCAAGCGACAGCGGTTTGCCGTCCTCGGTCGTGCCGATTGGGCGCTCCGCATCGCCCTGGGCAAGGTCCTTTCGGTGATGCGTCTTCTGAAGGCACTGTACACCTTCGACGGGGGCATCGACTACGTGGCGTGGAAGCTTGAACGGCACACAGGGAAGCCGGTGGAGATCCCGGACAAGGTCCGCCGGAGGCCCCTGGTCTACCTGTGGCCGTTGCTTGTCCGGCTGTGGCGGCAAGGAGCATTCCGCTAGAGGCCGCCGCCTAGTCCTGTGCCGCGAGAGCCGACCGTACCGCCGCCAGTTGAGAGGGCTTGTCCACGTCCATCGCCACCTCAGCGTAAGGGCACACGAGCGCGCAAGCGTCGATACCCAGGCGCGATCCCACTCTGCGCACCGCACTGTCCAGGGTGAGGCGGCGTGTAAGGAGCAACAACAGTGTCCCGAAGCCGATCATCATCGCCTGACGTAGGGGGTGCTTGCGGGATCGGGAAAGCTCCGCGGCGAGCTTCCCTGCCCCACGGGCCGCGGAAAGCCGACAGGCCGCCATATCGCCTCCGCACACATCCCGATCTCTGAACCGAAGGTACGTCCGCCGGGCATCGGGGAACCGACGCTCCATGGTCGACCGTTCAACAACGCACATGAGGAAATCGTGATCGCTCTTGGCCACACGCCCGGCCAACCACGCCACCATCTCCCCGCGGATCGCCGGCGCATCGGCGGATACCACTACAACGTACTCGGCATCCGTACCTTCGTCAGCCAGTGTGTCAGCGGCCGCCTTGACACTGCGGATTACGTCGCTCTTCTCGTCGACAGAACGCCACGGTTGTGTGCAGGAGATCTCGGCGTTTGCCGGCAGCCCAACGACGACCACCCGCTCGATGCACCCCGAAGCGCACAGCGCGTCCAGCACCCACTGCACCATCGGCTTTCCCTCCACGTCCAGCAATGCCTTGAGACCGTGCGGAGCTTCAGGGAACAGGGGATCGTCAGGAGAGAGCAAGCCGCCCGCAAGCACAATGGCATCCATCGCTAGAGCTCCTGAACCGTCGGTGTGAGCTCCAGTTCGTCGACCATCTGCTCGATCATGGTGAAGTAGTCACCTGGTCGCTCGTAGTCCACCCGACCGCGGTAGCCGCAGACCGCAAGCATCGCTGCCTCCAGCACGTTGGTGCCGAACGAACGCCCACCGTAGACGGGGGTGGTCGTCAACAGGTGGGTGACCCCGGCGCGCCGAAATCTGTCGCGGTCCTCTGCGGTGGTGGTGTTGGTGACGACGATCTTCCCCCTAAGGTCCGCTGGCATGTAGCGGGTAATGTAGTGGCAGTCACCTGCGATGACGCTGCAATCCTCGAAGTACCTGCCCCACTTCGGTGTGTGAAGCTCCTGGCTCTTCCCGGTTGGGTACAGCCAGCGAAACGGCATGCGTCCTACCACCGGCAGGACGAGCTTCGCCATTCGGTGCACACCCCGCTCTGAGTGCAACGGAATGGGAAGGCCCAGCGCGAACATGAGATCGCCGATCACGCATGCATACCCTGCATCGAGGAATCCGCGCAACAGGCCGAACCGATCCACGCCGCTGATCACCAGGACCTTGCGCGTTTCGAGCTCGGGACCCACGGTGGCCTCCAGTTCCTGAGCCGCGCGGTACTCAAGCGACCGCTTGAGCCCGGTGCCGTCGACCAGAGGTGTGCGGCGGACCCCCCGTACAAGTGCCTGGGTGGTGTGCATCTTGAACCACCGTCCCCCCACCAGGAACCCAAGCAGCGCACCGCCCAGCCCAAAGGCGTCCACCGTGCCGTCGAGTTCCGTGAACAGCCGCGCCGCTTCCTTCATGTCCCCATCGGTGCCCATACGCTCGAGTACCACGCGTTGCCCCATGAGCTCGGCCTCGACCCGTTTGTTGCGGGTGGAGGAACCGATGCTGATGCTCACCGCTCGCTTCATCCGTGTCCGCCCCCCTATCTGGTGGTAAGCCCTGGCCGACCGTACCATGAACAGCATGCGGCTACAAATCCGACCACGGGGACAGCGTCACGACTACGCGCAACGGGGGGCGAGGTGTCGCATAGGGGATTGGCCCGTGCGACGCTCCACACGGGCGTTTGCCCGTGAGGGTCGTCGGACCTACGGTTATGGGGTGCTGGACTTCCTGCACGGGTACGTCTACGGACGTTGGCCCTACTTCTACATCCAAGCCGGGATGCGCCCGGAGGCCCTGCGCCGTCCCCTCCGCGCACTCGCCACACGGGGCAGCCGTCTGCTCTCCCGCCGCCGCGGCGCAACGGATCCCCAGACCCGGAGCAAGCTCTTCGCCGACACGTACCACGGGAAGGTGGTTCCCACGTCGGCCGCCACACAGCTTGTGACGCTCGATTTGGAGCTGGACCTCAGGGACCTCGAGCAGATCATCCCGTACGCAACGGCCCGTGACATCGTGATCAAGAACCCCGAACGCATTGTAGCCCTGGAGTGCCCGTGCCGCGCGTCGCAGGCCTCACCATGCTTGCCACTTGCTGTCTGCCTGATCGTCGGCGAGCCCTTCGCCAGTTTTGTCGCGGATCATCACCCCACACGTGCCCGCTGGATCACCCAGGAGGAAGCCGTGGGCATCCTGCAGGATGAACGTGAACGAGGCCACGTCCACCACGCTTTCTTCAAGGATGCCATGCTCAACCGCTTCTACGCGATCTGCAACTGCTGCAGCTGCTGCTGCGGGGCGATGAAAGCCTGGAAGAACGGTGTCCCCATGCTTGCATCCTCTGGGTACACCGCTGTCTGTGACGCCCATCGCTGTACGGCTTGCGGGGCCTGCGAGGCTGTGTGCCCGTTCGGCGCGCTGTCCATGGCCCCTCACGGTGCCCAAGTCGATGACGAGGCCTGTCTCGGGTGCGGCGTCTGCGCAGCCCATTGTCCGTCGCAGGCTCTGACCCTTGTCCGGGCACCCAACCGGGGCGAACCGTTGGACATTCGGGCATTGCGTGATCGCTGAGCAGGACGCGCGGCACCACGGTTCAGGGAGCGTACACGTGGCGCACTCCGGGGTCATCGGCGAGCGCCACCGTCTAGGTGTGCGAACGCCTGCTCGTAACCTCGCAGTGCTTGAGCGACAGACAGGAGATCCTGCGCTTTCCGGCTTACCCCCAATCTGAACGGCAACGGTGACCAGCAACAGGATCGGCACGAACAGGCTCAGTCGCGTCACCTGCGGTTCACCCCCCGACCTCGGGCACCCAGCGTTGACGCACC
>PUMK01000165.1 GCA_003551325.1 Candidatus Acetothermia bacterium
AGTGGGAGGGGTTCGGATACGCTGTGCTCGAGGCGATGGCCTGCGGCGTTCCCGTGATCGCCGGTGCGAACTCGGGTGGTCCGGCAGAGATCGTGCGAGATGAAGTGGACGGCCTGTTGGTGAGAGACATGCGCCCAGAGCCACTGGCTGAGGCCATCTTGACGCTGTTGGACGATGAAGGGCTACGAACTGCCATGGGGAAGAACGCCACAGATCGTGCGTCGGAGTACGATGCACAGCGCATCGTGCCGATGTACGAGCGTGTGATCGTACGCTGCGCGCGATGTTGACGAGCCCGACTTTGCTGAGGTGCATCGGTGTGGACGCGTGATGTCGGTGTTGGATTGAGGGGCTTTGAGTTTGCCGTGCTCGCCGGCTCGGCGGTGGCATACCTCTGGGTAAGCTCGTACGTGACGCCGATCAGGCTCACGCCGAGCGCGCTGCTTGCCGGGCTGGCCGTGGGACTAGCGGGAGTCCGCTTCCTCCTGCGCGGATCCCCACCCCTATCCAGGGAGTTCCGCTGGCTGTTCGCCGTGTCCGGGGCATTGCTCACTTGGGCGGCGGTCGTATACGGCATGACAGGCAACTACCCTGCGGGGATATGGCAAGTGCTTCAAATAGGTTTGGGGCTAGGGATAGCGTTCGCGGTGTACGTGATCGTCGACACACCCTCACGGGGCATGCTGTTCGCCTGCGTGCTTGTGTTCGGCTTCCTGGTCTCAGCTGCCGTGGCGATTGGCCAACACTTTGTCGGGGATCCGTTTGTCAGCCTCTGGCGCATAACGGGGGTCCCCGGCCAGTCCACACCTCGGGTCGGTGGGGCGGTGCCCGGCCTTGCTCCGATCTCGATTCTGCTTGGTTACCACCTGGCGGTGGCGGTGCCGCTCGCGCTGAGTCTGCTCCTGAGCGAGCAGCTGCGAGGGCGGAAACTGCTCACGGGTGCCCTGGGGGCGGTTGTGGGGATACTGGCCTTGGCCCTGGTCCTCACGGGATCCCGCTCAGCGCTCGGCGCCGGGTTCGTGGGGTCGATGTTCGCGCTGCTACTTCTGCGCTTCAACAAGCGGCGTCGCTTCTTTCTGCCTTTGCTTGCCGCAGCGGCCGTGGGTGCCGCGCTGTACCTTGCTGTGGGGTTCGTGCACAATTCGACCCGCTTCCTGGAGCTGGAGGACCGGTCGGCGCAGGTGCGTGCCCCGATGCAGCTCACCGCGCTGAAGTACGCGTGGCAGCACCCCCTGGGGACGGGTTTCTACGAACTTGATGAGGGATACCTTCCAGCAGAGTTGGATCCACCTCTTGCTCGGATGATCCTACAACACACACCCCACAACCAGTTTCTCAATGTGCTTGTGTATTACGGCTTCCCCGGTCTGGCGCTGCTGATTCTGTTCTACGGCCTGGTGGCCAAGCGCGTGCGCGACCTCTGGCACGCGCTCGCCCGCGGCCCGTGCGAAGAGATGCGATGGCTGATGGCTGGGTGTGCAGGGGCGATCCTGGCGTACTTGCTGAACAGCCTCTTACACAATGCAGGACCGTTCGTGGGTGACGTGTTCCACTGGTACGTGCTCGCCCTCCTGTTCAGTCGGCAGTGGGCAGCAACGCAAGCTGGCGTTGCGCTCAGGAGCGCGGACAGCAGCGCTTGCCAGAGGGGCGATGCAGGGTAAAGGCATGCCTGTAGACCTTGTGATCTACCTGCCTTCTTTGGAGGGCGGAGGGGCCGAACGGGCGATGCTCGATCTGGCGCGAGGGCTCTCTTCCCACGGGGTTCGGGTGGAGCTCGTCCTTGCCCGGGCCGAAGGGGCATACCTTGAACAGGTTCCCGAAGGGCTCCCCGTTGTTGACCTGGGCGCTGCACGTGTGCTCGCAAGCCTCCCGGCGCTGGTGCGCCACCTACGGCAACGCAAGCCTGAGGTGCTGCTCTCTACGCTGAGCCATGCGAATATCGTCGCCCTGTGGGCCCGTAGGCTTGCTCGCGTGCCCACACGGGTGGTCGTCCGCCAGGCGAATACTTCCAGAGTCGGCGAGGGGCGAAGGGCATCGCTCAGAGGGGCATTGCACCGTACCCTGCTACGTAGGTCGTACCGAAGTGCTCACGCGTTGGTCGCCGTGTCGGAAGGTGTGGCTTCCGATGTGGCAAGACTGGTCGGGGTTCCGCGAGAACACATTCAGGTGTTGTACAACCCTGTGGTGACCGCCGAACTCGTTAGCATGAGCGAGGCCCCCCTGGACCACCCGTGGTTTTCTGTCGGGGAGCCCCCGGTGATCCTCGGGGTAGGTAGGTTGACCAAGCAGAAGGACTTCCCGACACTGCTACGGGCGTTCGCAGAAGTCCGCGCACAGCGCGCGGCGCGGTTGCTGCTCCTCGGGAAAGGGGAGGACGAGGGGGAGCTCAGGGCACTCGCGGGGGAGCTGGGCGTGGAAGACGATGTGGATATGCCAGGGTTTGCGGACAACCCGTTCGCTTTCATGCGGCGGGCAGCAGTGTTCGTCCTCTCCTCCCGGTGGGAAGGGCTGCCCAACGCCCTGATCCAAGCGCTGGCGTTGGGAACACCTGTGGTGGCGACCGACTGCCCCAGCGGACCGCGGGAGATTTTGGAGGACGGCAGGTGGGGACGACTGGTCCCTGTGGGAGATGTCCGCCAGATGACACAGGCCATCTTGGCGGCTATCGAAGGTCCGACTCCCTCTCCTCAGGCGCAGGCGCAGGTCAGGGAGCGGTTTGGGCTCGATGCAGTGGTTCAGCAGTACATGCACGTGCTAGGACTCCGATGAGACGCGTGCTCTTCCTCATCACAGACCTCGCCTACGGCGGCGCCGAGGATCAGGTCGTGCGCCTGGCTGTCCATCTGAAGACGCGGGGATGGGATGTGGCGGTCACAACCATGCTTTCCCCCTCAGCCTACATGCAGGAGCTCGAGAGCGCTGGTGTGCCGCTCGTCTCACTGGATATCAGGCGCGGCCGGGTGCCGGATCCACGCGCGGTCACGCGGCTGGCTGGGGCCACACGAAGATGGCGTCCCGACATCGTCCACAGCCACATGGTGCACGCCAATCTGCTTGCCCGTCTCACCCGACCGCTGGCCAGGGTGCCTGTGCTCGTGTGTACAGCACACAGCATCGATGAACGGGGCCCCCGCGGGAGCGGCCGGGCAAGGCTCTGGGCGTACAGGCTGACCGATCCGTTCTGCGATCTCACCACCCAGGTCAGCCGGGCCGGCGCCAGGCGCTACGTTGAGCTGGGCGCTGTACCGAAGCGAAAGATCCGTTACGTGGCTAACGGCCTGGATACATCGGCATTCGCCCCCGCTCCTGAGTCCGGAAGGGCGATCCGGATGGAACTCGGGCTTGACGAGCTTTTTGTCTGGCTGGCTGTGGGGAACCTCAGGGAAGCCAAGGACTACCCGTCACTGCTGCATGCGTTCGCCGAGGCGGTGAAAACCGGCAGTCCGTCAACTCTCATGATCGCGGGGAAGGGTGCTGCACAAGGCCGCTTGGAGCGGCTCACTCGGGATCTCGCCGTGGACGATCGCGTCCGGTTCCTCGGGTTGCGGCGGGATGTTCCCAAACTCATGAACGCGGCAGATGGGTACGTCCTATCCTCGCTATGGGAGGGGCTCCCGATGGTGCTCCTGGAGGCTGCGGCCACAGGCTTGCCCATCGTGGCCACCGATGTCGGCGGAAATGGCGAGGTCGTGTTGGACGGCCAGAGCGGTTTCCTGGTCCCCCCCCGGGACACCCAGGCCCTGACGCAGGCCATGCTCAAGCTGATGGCACTCCCCGAGGAGGAGCGGCGGCGAATGGGACGACTGGGGCGCGCCCATGTCATGACGCACTTCGCGATCGAACAGGTCGTCGACCAGTGGGAGGCGTTATATGTAGAGCTCTTGGCACAGAGGGGACCGCGCACGTGAACCACTCCCGTCGCGTTCTCGTGGTCACCACCATGGCCGGCACTGTACGGGCGTTCCTGCTTCCCCACATCCGCAGGCTGCAGGCGCAGGGGTTCGAGGTAGACGTAGCGTGCAATGCACGGTCGAGAAG
>PUMK01000131.1 GCA_003551325.1 Candidatus Acetothermia bacterium
CACTGAGTAGTCGCCCGGGACGTCGTCGTAGCTGAGCTCGTACTTGTAGTTCATCTGGAATGTCCGGTTGCCTGGGCCGCCGTTTGCTACCTGCGCATCCCAGTTCGCCTCCGTCCACATGTCCACGTTCGCCGGAGCGCCGTTCATCGTATCGACCCACTGGTAGAATCTCTGCAGGCCGTTGCCACTGTGCCCCGCCGGCGCAGTGAAGTCTTCCCTGGAGACAGACAGCTGCCAGTTTGCGCAGTTCGTCCGGAGGGTCACCGGGTGGCCGGCGCTCTCCAACGCGTCCCCAGGACTGAACGCACCCGACACCACGCCAAGGTCCACGTCGCTGTGCACCGTCAAGGTGATCCAGCAGTTCTGAACTTGCCAGTACACCTCAGCATCTTCCGACGCATTGGGGGCCGCAGCCGCGCCAAACGCGACCATGCTCACCATAAGTCCGACCACCAAGCTTGCTACCCCTACCATCCACGTTCGCATCAAAAAACACCTCCTGTTGATGTGGAGGTGTTTCGGCAGCCCGGCTGCCTCAAGGAGGCCCTGAGCTTTGCGCCCCTGGGTCGCCCCAGGTTAGCCTTTTCGTTCACCTTGCGACCGGCACTTTACACGCTTCGTCCTAACGTGTCAAGTTGTTGGAACTTGCTTATAGGGCTGTACGCGTTATTTCGAGTCCGCTACGCTGACCGCGGATGTGCCCCGGTAGCGTACCCCCGTCCGGAGCAGGAACAAGCGGATGGGAGGGCAGCCCCACGTGCGGCGTCCTCGCACGATGGATCGATGGTTGCTGGTGGCTACTACCCGTTTGTGCTACATTGGGTTGCTTGGCGGGGTGGGCTTCAGACACTGCCACATAACGGCGGCGTGTTGTCCGGCCATGTGTTCCGTGCCCAGTACCGAGCACGAGGTGTGTGTCGGAGGGTAAGCCCAGCGCGGATGATCCGCACGCAAAGAAGGTTACGGCTTCTCTAGGAAGCGCGCATCAACATAACGCACGTGGCCGCTCATGGGCGAGCGTGCACGAGTACGGTGAGGAAGGACGTGGACATGGAGCAGCGGTCCGATTCGCACGGAGAGCCGAGCGGTCGCGCTCGACCGGTGGTCCTCCGCCTTGATCATGGCGATCACTTGTGTGGCCTGTACGAGACCGACGATGAACACCTCCAGTTACTGATGAGCTTTGTCCTTGGCGGTTTGCAGGGAAACCAGAAGGTAGTGTGCATCGACGACACACACACGGCTCACGAGCTGCGCAGGCGTCTTCCCGCAGAGGACGCGGAGGACGCAGAGAAGCACGGCCAACTCGTGTTCCTGACTTCCCGTGATGTCTACGTGCACGGAGGAGCCTTTGACCCCGAGAGGACGATCGGCCTTCTTAAGGCATGGACGGAGCAGGCGCTCGCCGAAGGCTATGAGGCCTTGCGGGTGACCGGGGAGATGCGCTGGGCTCTGGGCGACCTACCAGGCTCCGAGCACCTCACCAGATACGAGGCGCTGGTTGACCGCTACTTCCAGGATAGCGCGTGCATTGGACTGTGCCGGTACGATCGTCGGGTCTTCCCTCCCGAAATGCTGTTGGATGTTTTGCGCACGCATCCCAAGGCGCTGATCGGCACCGAACTCTACAACAACTTCCACCACGTGCCCGCCGATGAACTGCTGGGCGAGCAGCCGGCCAGCAGCGAGCTGGAGCGGTGGATCTGGGGGCTTGACGCGCTCAAGCGCAGCGAGCAGGCCACGCATGACACCGCATCGCTCCTTGAGATGGCCGGCCACTCGGCAAGCTTCGGCGGATGGCGGTGGGATCTTGCCAGGAACAGGGTTGCCTACTCCGATACTGTTGCTGCGATCCTTGAGCTTCCCTCCGGGTACAGCCCCCCAGGAGCGGAGGCCTTCGGCTTCATCGCCCCTGCGTGGCGCGAAGATGTCGAGCAGGCGTTCATCGCGTGCGCCGAGCGAGGGCTCCCCTTCGACAAAGAGATGGAGATCATCACCAACAGCGGCAACCGCCGTTGGCTACGTGTTGTTGCTGAACCGGTACTGGACAACTCAGGGACGATCACCGCTCTGCAGGGGGCAACCCAGGACATCACCGAGCGCAAGCAGTTGGAACAGAGCCGCCTGCAGGCGTTGGAGAAGTCGCGGTTCCTGCTCGACAGCATCCTGACCCAAGTCTGGTTCCTGTCCGATGAACGCACCTACGGGGCCGTCAACAAGGCCCACGCCGCGTTCATCGGTGTCCGGATTGAGGATTTGGAGTTCAGGGACATCTACGACATCCTTCCTGACGAGGTCGCAGACATCTGCTATCAGGCCAATGTGGAGATCTTCGCCTCCGGAAAGCCTCTGCACACCGAGGAATGGGTGCCCAATGCCTCAGGGGAACCTCGGCTCCTGTCCATCCTGAAGTCCCCCCAACTGCGCGCCGACGGCAGCGTGGAGTGCGTCGTTTGTTCGGCCGAGGACATCACCGAACGTAAGCGGACTGAGGAACAAGTTCGACAGCGTCTGGAACTCCTCAGTTCGGTGTTCGACGAAGCGGGGATCGCGTACAACATCCTCGACGCCCAGTTCCGCTACGTCGAGGTCAACGCGTTGGCCGCACGCAACATCGGCCAACCGGCCGAACAGATCGTGGGCAGAACCATCTACGAGGTCGTTCCGGAGTTCGCCGGAGCGATCGAAGGCTCCTTTCGAAGGGTCCTGGCGTCGGGGAAGGCTGATCGGGACATCACCGTTGCCGGGCCCTTGCCGGGGCGTCCGGAGACAACCGTATACTGGCTCTCCCACCACATCCCGGTGGCGCTTCCCACCGGAGAAGCCGGCATCGCCGTTGTCGCCATCGACATCACCGAACGCAAGAGGGCTGAGGAGGAGCTGCAACGGAGCGAGACCCTTTACCGTACCCTGTTCGAGGAGATGCCGGTGCCCCTGGCGGAGGCGGATTATTCCGAGGTGGAAAGAGCGATGGACGCCTTGCGTGCAGCGGGCGTGACCGATCTTGGGACTTACTTCGAGGCGCACCCGGAGGTGCTGCCGGCGTGGGGACAGAAGATCCGCCTTGTGAGCGCAAACAAAGATGCGCTGAGAAACTCTGGAGCACCCAACGAGGGAGAACTGGAGCACCTCACCCAGCAGCCTCCCCAAGGGATCCACCCCGAGATGCTCCGCCACGTGTTCACGGAGCTGTATCGGGGGTCGACCCGCGTGAAGTGGAGCGGTGCGGCACACGATCCGCAAGGGAAAACGCGGGAGGTCGTGTTCCATCTTACGGTGGTGCCCGGGCATGAAGAACGCCTGGACCGAATCCTCGTCGCCATGGAGGACCATACAGAGCAGGCACGCGCGCGGGAGGCTGCACACCAGAGCTACACCAGGTTGTGCAACCTGTTCGACACAACCGTCGGTTCGCTGGCGGCAATGGCTGAACTCCGGGATCCCTACACGGCCGGCCACCAACAACGGGTGGCGCGCCTGGCGCGCGCGATTGGCAAACGGATGGGCCTGGACGAGGAGAGGGTGCTGGGCCTCCAGGTAGCCGCCAGCTTGCACGACATTGGGAAAGTCGCGATCCCCATCGAGGTGCTGACCAAGCCCGGCCGCATCAGCGAGCTTGAGTTCAGCATTATCCGGGGCCATCCTGTGATCGCACACGATCTCCTGGCGGACATCGACTTCCCCTGGCCCGTAGCGGAGATGGTGCTTCAGCACCATGAGCGCCTGGACGGCTCCGGCTATCCAAACGGTCTCAAGGGCGACGAGATTATGCTGGAGGGGCGTATCTTGGCTGTGGCCGACGTGGTGGAAGCCATGGCCTCACACCGACCGTATCGACCGGCGTTGGGGGATGAGGCGGCCCTGGAGGAACTCCAGTCTGGTGTGGGAACGCTGTACGACCCTGAGGTGGTCAACGTGTGCTGCCAGCTGTTTTCCGAGGGCTTCACACTGAGCAAAGACGTTGACGACCCCAGCGGCGCCGTAGAACCTGGCGATGATGCTCAGACCGACGGTTGATAGAGCCGTTCGGGG
>PUMK01000171.1 GCA_003551325.1 Candidatus Acetothermia bacterium
GGCGACCTTCTCATGCACCACGGTGACCCTGAGGGTGCTCTCGAGCGCTATCAGGAGGCGTATCGAAGGAACCCCACCTCCGTCGTGCAACTCAAGCGCGCGCGTGCACTCGCCGTTGTCGGAGAGCTTGATGATGCTGAACGGGCCTTCCGCAACCTGGTACGGCAGTTTCCGTACAGAGCTGAGGGCTACATTGGCCTGGGTGATCTGTACGTCGAGCAGGGTGACAAAGACAGAGGTGTGGAGCAGTATCGGCTTGCCCTTCGTCAAGCGCCCGATGTGACCACGCGGGAGACTGTTGCGCGGAAGATCGTAGAATTGGTGCCCGACGACATCGACATGCGCTTCCGCTTGGCATCGTTCTTCAGGGAGCAGTACAAGTACGATGCTGCCATTGCTCAGTATGAGGCTATCCTCGATCGTTCGCCCAACGACATCCACGCGCTTCTTGGGCTCGGTGATAGCCACGTTCCGAAGACGCAGTACGATGCGGCGCTTGCGTATTATGACAAGGCGTTGGCCGTTGCAGAGTCCCGGGCTGAGAAGGTGGCGGTCTATGGACAGATCGTGGCCTGTGAAGCGCAACGGGCGGGGCGTGACCGGCCCCTGACGGAGGCGGGGCTGGAAGCTTTGTGGCAACGCGCTCTGCTCCGCCAAGAGGCGGGTCAGCTGAACGAGGCCCGGGCTGATCTTCAGCGAATCTATGACACCGATCCCGAGTTCCGTAGCGATGAGGTGTCGCCCTTGCTCGAGGAGCTTGGCGGTCAGCTCGTGGCCCCGCCGACGGAAGAACCTGATGCGTTGGTCGAGGAGGTCGAGATTCCCGATCCTTCGATCGACTTGCCCGAGGTACCCTTCGAGGAGTGAGGTTCATGGCTGCGGCCGGAGTGGGAGAAGCCCTGCAGGCGCTGGCCGACGTTGTGGCTCGTTTGCGGGGCCCCAATGGATGCCCTTGGGACCGAGCGCAGACGCATGCCAGCCTTCTGCCGTACCTTCTGGAGGAGGCGTACGAGGTAGCGGAAGCACTGAGAGGCGACGACCCACTCAAGCTAAGGGAAGAGCTGGGTGATCTGCTCCTTCAAGTGGTCCTGCACGCTCAGATCGCCTGTGAGCAGCGTGCGTTCACGTTGGCCGATGTGGCCACCGCGCTGCGCGAGAAGTTGATCCGGCGGCATCCACATGTGTTTGGCGATGCCAAGGCTGGGGATCCGGATGAGGTGCGCCGTACATGGGAGTCGGTCAAGCGTGAGGAGGGTGCCGTGCCGGACCTGGCGCGGCCCGCGCTTCTTGCAGCGCGGAAACACCTGGAGGCGGGGGGCATGCCTCCCGCCGCGGAGACGGGGACCTGTCTGGACGTGGAAGCTGAGCCAGCGGATCCGGAAGTTGCCATTGGGGAACTCCTGATGCACGTGGTGTCGTTGGCACACCGGTGGGGCGTGGAGCCGGAGTACGCTCTCAGGCGCCATCTGACAACGCGTGATGGTCCGGGATGAGCGCCCTGAAGGGTGATGCCGCGGGGCGGCAACAGCCCCCAGAGGTGCACGTGGTGTGGGTGGAGGCCCCTGACGATGCCATCCATCTTGTCGATGGGATCTTTGCGGCCACGGATGGTCTGGTCAACGTCCGTCGCGAGTACGTGGCGGAAGACGGACGCAAGTTCTTCAAGGTGTACGTTGCCCCGGGTGCCCTCGATGAGGTGTGCGCGCTTCTACGGGCGATGAGGGCGTGTGTGCAGGTGGGCGAACTCCGCGTGGATCCGTGAGCGTGCTTAGGCCGGACGATACGGCCCCCTCTGTCCACGACGTCGACTACGAGGGTCTCTGGGACAACGGGTTCCGGGGCGTGATCTTCGACCTGGACAACACCCTGTGCCCTTGGCACGAGGATGGACTTGAGCCCGAGGTCGTTGACCTGTTGGCGAAGCTGCAACGACGGGGGTTCCGAGTGCTCGTGCTGTCCAACGGGAGGCTGCGTCGACGTCGCCATCTCCTTGGACAGTTCCGTGAACTCCAGGTACCGGTCATGTGGCCGGCGGGGAAGCCATGCATCCGAGGATTCCGACGGGCTCTGGCAACAATGGAGCTCGCTGCTCTGCAAGTGGTGATGGTGGGTGATCAGGTGTTCACGGATGTGCTGGGCGCCAACCGCGTGGGGATGGCTGTTGTGCTCGTTTCCCCGGTGGGACCGCGGGAACAGTTCCTGACGCGCATCCTAAGACGATTAGAGCGCTGCGTGGGGCGGGTGTAGCCACGCCTTCTTGTCCTTGCCCCTGCTGCGAAGCCTGGCTAACATGAACGTCAGGGCCCGTAGCTCAGGGGTAGAGCAGCCGGCTCATAACCGGTCGGTCGCAGGTTCAAACCCTGCCGGGCCCACAGAATATGGTGAAGCTCTTTGTCAATGTCAATGGTGCTGCGCGTGGCAGTCCAGGTGAAGCGGCAATCGGAGTCGTGCTGGCCGATGAGCGGGGTCAGGTTGTTGAAGAGTGTGGCGAGCGCGTTGGCCGGGCGCCCTACAACGCCGCGGGCTACAAGGCGCTCATTGAGGGTGCTCGGCGGGCCATTGCCTACTCGCCTGAGGAAGTGGTGTTCTTCACCGATAACCAACGGGTAGCGAACCAGGTCAACGGGCTGACGCCTGTCCGTGAACCACACCTTCAGCATCTGCTCCACAGTGTCGTGGGCTTGCTGGAGCAGCTTCCCAGTTGGAGGGTCAACTGCGTTGAGCCCGATGCGAATCGTACTGCTCATCGCCTCGTGGAGCAGGCATTTCGCGAGCGTGCTCGCGAGGAACGAGAGCGGCACGCGCTGTGCCAACAGGTGGAGGTCGTGTTGCGCACGTTGTCTGTCGATGAGCTGCGTAAGGTGCTGGCGTATGTGCGTAGCGTTCGACCTGTGAGCTGACGGTGAGGATCGTTCTTCAGCGTGTAACCCAGGCGGCGGTGCGGGTTGAGGGTAAGGAGATCGCGCGTATTGGAAAGGGCTTCCTCCTCCTTGTTGCTGTGGGTAGCGCGGATCAGGAGGAAGAGCTCGTCCACTGGGCACGCAAGATACCTGAGCTGCGTGTGTTCAGGGATGCAGCGGGACGGATGAACCGCAGTCTCAGGGATGTGGGTGGGTCTGTGCTTTGCGTCTCGCAGTTCACCCTGTACGGCGACTGTCGTAAGGGACGCCGGCCCAGCTTTGCGCAGGCGGCGCCGCCGGAGCTCGCCTTGCCACAGTTCGATCGCTTCGTCGAGCTCCTCCGTGATGAAGGTGTTGAGGTGCAGACCGGTAGCTTCGGGGCCATGATGGATGTGGCGTTGATCAACGACGGACCGGTCACCTTGATCCTGGAGCGCGTACGGGGACAATAACGCTTCGAGAGGAGGTCGCTTTGGCTGCTGTACCTAAATCAAGAAGGTCACATCGAGAAGTTCGTACGCGACGAGCCCACTGGCGCGCGCGTATGGTGCCGGCCGGGGTATGCCCGCATTGCCACGAACTACGCCTTCCGCACCGTGTGTGCCCACACTGTGGTTACTACAACGGGAGCCCGGTACTGGAGATCAAGTCCAAGGAAGGGTGAGTCTGAGCTATCCGTCCTCGCTGGCCATGGGGCGACCCTCGACCAACAGGATGGGTAGGGCGAGGAGGACGAGCGCGGCCCCAGCGAGGAACGGGGCCGCGTAGCCAAGGTACTCCGCCAGATAGCCCCCCAGGAGCGCCCCGAGTACGTTCCCCACACCGGCAAGCGCGTTGTAGAGGCCAAGGCTCTGCCCCTTAAGTCCTTTGGGCGCCAGACGTGACACGACGGCAGTGGATCCTAGCTGAAAGTAGGACCACGTAAACCCGGCGAGCCCGAACAGAGCGAACACAGCCAAGCTACCAAACAGGGAGCCCACCCCCGCCCAGCTCGCGAACACAGCGACCCTTATCAAGAGGGCTAACCCTACCGCTGGCCGGTGCCCCCATTGAGACACCGCTCTGCGGGCTAGGCAGAATGCAAGCACGCTCACAGCGTGGTGGACGAAATAGGCGATGAATAC
>PUMK01000152.1 GCA_003551325.1 Candidatus Acetothermia bacterium
CAGCCGGAGATTGCCCTTGGCCATTGCACCGAAAGAGGAGGGAAATCAGAAGAGATGGGAGCGGGGCCCGCGTATTCAGTGTTGCCTTTCAAGTACCCACGCGTACTCGCGGGCCCACGGACCGCTCCCATGACCACCATAGCA
Organism: Candidatus Acetothermia bacterium; assembly: GCA_003551325.1. Classification (GTDB taxonomy): domain Bacteria; phylum Bipolaricaulota; class Bipolaricaulia; order Bipolaricaulales; family Bipolaricaulaceae; genus B1SED10-245. Next base: position 145 of record PUMK01000152.1, read on the forward strand.
CGTTGCGACCCAAAAGCCAAATGCTCCGCGGCGAGACGCTGGGGAAACGCAGTCCGGTAAGGAGGAATCTGCGCGAAGACCTCGGGGCGCGTCCGTCCGCCTTGCTGCGAGGCATGGGGGGTGCGTTTGGGGTAAAACAGTGGGTGCTCACGCGGACCTGGCCGTGATGGGTCCGCCGGTTCGTTGGGTCGTGGGTGTGGTGCGCCATCCGCTTAAGGGGCGCATCTTCTGGGTTCGGACTGGAAGATGCGGAACGGGTAAACGGAGTCCAATGCGTGAACGATCCGTTGCGATCATCGGAGCTGGGCTGGGAGGCCTTGCTGCAGGCTGTTATGGGCAGCTGCGGGGGCTTCGTACCACGGTCTTCGAGATGCACGACAGACCCGGCGGGTTCTGCACAGCCTGGACGCGCAAGGGCTACACGTTCGATGGCTGCATCCACCATCTGGCTGGCTGCCTTCCGGGCACCGCAACATACCGCATTTGGGAGGAGCTTGGTGCCATGCCCCGAGAGGTCCTTTTCCCGGATGACCTCACCCAGGTGGAGACGCCCGCCGGAGCGGTGTTCACCGTTCACACGGACCTCGATCGCCTTGAGGCCCACATGCGTGAACTTGCTCCGGAGGATACCCCGCTGATCCGACGGTACGTCCGGGCGCTGCGGACGTTCACCCGATTCGACATCTTCGACGCAATGGCCGGGTCATGGCGTGATCGGGCAGGGCTGGCCTACGCCGCGCCTTTCGGACCGATGTCGATGATGCGCGCCCGCCCGATGAGCGTCCCGGGGTCAGAGGGTTTGCAGATCGTCGGCCAGTCGGTGGGCGGAGCGGGGATCCCCGGGTGTGCCGTGATGGGGCGCAATGCGATCGCGGCTTTGACCTAGGGGGTAGAGGCAACCTGAGCTCCACCTATCTCCCCCACCCCCCCGTTACCGAGGCGCGGTTATGTGAACTCCGCGATAAGCTCCTTCCAACGTGCCGGCCAAGCCAGCGTCGCCACGATCTGGGCACCCATCGCAATCAGCGGGTCCAACACAGGTACGTTCAAGATGGGCTCAAGCGCATATCGCGTTCCGGCGTTGCTGAACCCTGTGGCTCCAAGCGCAAGGGCTTGACAACCCTCTGCCAGGAGCGAACGCGCAGTCTCCTCGATCTGATGTGCCGACCGCAACAAGTCGGTCGAGCGCTCGACACCTGGAACCTGCTTCCAGCAGTAGTCCAGTCCGTCCAGATGGTGCCGGAGCGGGTCGGGAAGCTTCGCTGTGATCGTCAACACACCTACCGGGACGGACAGCGCCTGGCACAAGACCCCTAGGCTGCTTCCCGCGCCAAACACGGGCACCCCCAAGGTAGTGCGGAGTTCCGGCACTGCAGGATCATCGGTGGAGCTGACGGCCAGGGCAGCCACACGGGGCGCGAGCTGTTCGGCGCAGCGAATCACCTGTGGGAAAGCATCTCCCAACAGATCACCCTCGCACAATCCATGTGGAAAGCCCTCGATGGAACGGGTCTCCACATGAAGACCCGGGAAGTGAGCCGTGAGCCATTTCCCGTGCAGCTGCGTTGCTACGTCCGAGCACACCGAGACCACCCGGATCAGACCAATGCGGAGCGGAGCCATCTCCTCAGCGATCCCTCCTGCGGCGGCTTGCCTGTGCGTGTCCATCAGAATGTGGGGGGTGCGATGCCCAAGATGCTGATCGCATTGACTTTGCCGGTGTTCGCCAGCCAGTGGGGTCCCATGGGCCCGGTGTTCACGGAACCCTCCTCATGCGGGCTGGACCCCCGCTCGCACGCAACCACCCGCGGGCCCTCCGGCGGCACAACGGTGGTTTCGAGGCGATGGTGCTTGCCGTGACCGTGACCGTGCTCGCCGTCCGTTCCTGGGAGGTTGCTGATCAGGGTCAACGTGCTTCCTGCCATCCCGTCAGCGATGAGCCGAACCGGCGGAAAGCCAAGCTGGTCAGCGATCTCGTCGAGACCGCTCAGCAGTAACCGCTGCCGGAAACGAAGCCGACAAGCCGAAGCGTAGAGCGGATTTCCGACCTCAGTCATGCTACCCCCCCTGCTCCCGCGGGAAGAAAACCGCGTGCACGCTGCCGGACTCTAGCGCCCCGCGCAAAGGCTGTCAAGACTGCGCTTGCCAGACAATCCTGTGGCAAGCGATACGGAGCGGCCCGCCCACGGCCTGCGGGAGCGTGGGGAACGCGGTGCGCAAGCGCGTATGGTTAGCTACGATGCGGCTTCGTCGTCCTCCATCAGCCCGACCACGTTGCCGTCCGGTCCACGCACCGTCGCGAACCAGCCGACGCGCGGGATTGGCGCCTTGGGCTGCAGGACGCTGCCTCCGGCCCGGCGCACGTCCACAAGCACGGGATCCATCCGGTCCACGTTCATCGTAAGCACCGCTTGTTCAACGGGCTGCCCCCGACTGAGGCCGCCATCGATCCCAGGTTCATGCAGAGGACCGGTCCTGACGATCCAGTAATCGAAAGGACCATCCCACTTACGGAACTCCCAGCCAAAGACGTTGCCGAAGAAGGCGATGGTCTTCTCCGGTTCCTCCGACATCATGTCGAAATGCGCTACCCGTGGCACCCTTGCCTCCTTCGGTTACCACCTTGCGTTCGGGAGGAGCTTAGCGTGCATGTGGTGGATGCGGCAACTGCCGGATAAAGGTCGGTACGTTGGATCCGCACGGAAGCCTCCGTGACGACGGAGCGTAAGGCTCGAAGCGTCTAGCCGCGATCAGGCAGCAACGCATCGGTGGCCATGCTGCGAACCCCTATGAGGAAAGACCGTAGCTGATCGGCTCCTGTAGTGGATGATCGCGTCTCTCGTCTTCTTGGCAAGTACTGCACAACGTGCTAAGGTGCGTCAATGTATTTCTTGGGAGGTGATGTGGTTGAAGGGTGCCCGGCTGTGGCGCCTGGGAAACGTGCTATGGGTAACAGGGGGTCCGGGGGTTCCATTGCTTAAGAAGGAGGAGTGATGCAACGGAAGGGATTCTATGGGTTAGTCGTTGTGTTGTTGGTGGGCATTGCGCTCGGCGCCAGCGGGAGCGACCTTCCTCCGATTCGTATTGGGGTTGCCTCACCGTTCACTGGCCTGAACGCGATGTACGGTGAACTCATGTGGCGCGGGGTGACCCTCAAGGCGGATGAGATCAACGCCGCAGGGGGCATCGACGGTCGGATGATCCAGCTCGTCCGCGGCGATACGGTTGGTGACCCACGCGAGGGGGTGGCCGTTGCGCACATGTTCGTGGACGACAGGACGATCCCCGTCATCGTCGGTTACACTTTCAGCGGCGTCATGTTGTCCGCGCAACCCGTGTTGCGCGCTGGAGGCCTTCCCAACATCAGCCCGCACAACACCCACGTGGACGTTGGGCGAATGAGCGATTGGACATTCCGCGTTGTGTTCCGGGATGACTTCCAGGCACAGTTCCTGGCACGCTATGTTGCCGAAGTGTACGAGGTAGAGCGGGCTGCCATTCTCTACGAGCTTGCTGACTACCAGATCGGGCTGATGCACGCGTTCGTCGCGGCAGCGCCTGGTGCCGGTATCGAGGTCGTGGCGGCCGAGGCGTATGCCACGGGCGCGACGGACTTCCTTCCCCAACTCACGAAGCTGCGAGGACTAAATCCAGACGCGATCTTCCTGGCCTCCTACTTCAGTGAAGCCGGGATGGCCGTCGGGCAAGCCTACGATGTCCTTGGTTGGGAACCGTTCTTCTTCGGACCGGACGGCATCATGATGCCCGAGTTCATCGAACTCGCGGGTCCGGAAGCGGCCGAGGGGACCATCGGATCGACGCCGTTCATCGCCGACCGAGCGATCGCCACGCCAGAGACGCTCCGGTTCATCGACGCC
>PUMK01000223.1 GCA_003551325.1 Candidatus Acetothermia bacterium
CACGAGGCAAACCTGTTGGACATCCCGGTGGTGGCGATCTGCGACACCAACTGTGACCCTGACGTCATCGACTTCCCCGTGCCCGGAAACGACGATGCGATCAAGGCCACGCGTCTGATCACGGCGCGGATTGCCGACGCTGTCATCGAAGGGCGCGAGGGGCTACAGAGCGTGGGTCCGGAGCGGACAGCTGAGCAGCCGGTGGAAGCCGGGGAGGCGACTGAGGACGAAGCGTCTGAGCCCACCGAGGAACAGGTCGCTGTCGAGACCGAGTCGCCGGGCGATGAGCCCGCGGCTACCGATGAACCCATCGTGATGGAAGTCCCCTCTTCGGAGATCGAGGTCCCGGAAGAACCCGTGAAGACGGGGGCCGAGGAAGGCGAGCCCGTCGAGGTGGAGGAACCGACCGGAGAAGAACCCGAAGAGAAACGGGAGGGCTGATGGACATCACACTAGACCTGGTCAAGAAACTCCGGGGCGAAACCGGTGTGGGAATCATGGACTGCAAGGAAGCCCTCAAGAAGGCTGAAGGCGACTACGACAAGGCCAAGCACATCCTGCGAATGGAGGGCAGGGAGTTCCTCGCCCAACAGACGCGGGAGGCCAACGAAGGCCGTGTGGCCGCCTACATCCATCACTCCGGCAAAGTAGGCGTGCTTGTCGAAGTCAACAGCAACACCGATTTCGCCGCCAACTCGCAGGACTTCCAGGTGTTCATCAAGGACGTCGCCATGCAGATCGCCGCGGCCAAGCCGCGCTGGATCAAGCCCGAAGAGGTTCCTGAGGAAGTGCTCAACGAAGAGCGTGAGGTGCTCCGCAAGCAGGCCGAGAAGGAAGGCAAACCACCGGCGATCGTGGAGAAGATCGTTGAGGGGCGGTTGGAGAAGTTCTTCGAAGAGCATTGCCTGATCAAGCAGTCCTACGTCAAGGACCCCACCTTGAAGATCGAGGATCTCCTAGGCGAACTGGGATCGAAACTTGGTGAGGGTGTTACCGTACGACGGTTCGTGCGCTATGAGGTGGGTCAAGAGTGAGCAGTGAGCCCACCGTGCGTCGGGCGGTGCTCAAACTGTCCGGTGAGGTTCTAGGAAGCAAGAGCGGGCCCCTCGATGAAGGGGCCCTCATCTTTTTCGCCAAGGAGATCGCCGCTGCGCGGGATGCTCGTGTCGAACTGGCCGTGGTGCCCGGAGGGGGGAACGTCGCCCGCGGGACAGCGCTTCCGCACTTGCCGCCGTATGCCGGGCACACCATCGGCATGCTGTCCACGTTGATCAACATCGTCGGCCTTCGGGAAGCCCTGGCGCGTGAAGGGGTCCCCACGCTCGTCCAATCGGCGTTGCCGTGCCCCGGTGTGGCGGACATGATCGATGTGTGGGCAGGGCGCGAGGCCCTGGCCGCCGGCAAGGTGCTCCTTCTTGCGGGTGGAACCGGAAGCCCGTTTGTGACCACCGACACAGCGGCTGTGATTCGTGCCTTGGCCCTGGAAGCCCAGCGTGTGGTCAAGGGCTCCAAAGTCGACGGCGTTTACGATGCCGATCCCATGAAGAATTCCGACGCCCGTCCCATCCCGCAGCTCTCCCACCAGGACTACCTCCACCGAGAACTCAAGGTGATGGACGCTGCAGCCGTGGCCATCGCCGCTGACCACGCCCTACCCCTCGTGGTGTTTGAGGCCGCCCGCCCCGGCGCCCTCGTGGAGGCCCTGCTGGACCGCACCGGCTCCCGCATCGGCTAGCCGCACAACCGGGGTCAGGTCGTGCACGATCACATCGCTCCGCACGTATACGCTTGGGATCGACATCCCTCGTTCTCTGTCGGTCACGCACGGGCCCACGGTTCCCCACTCTTTGAGGCCAAGAGACGATGGCATGGGGCTGGTAGATGGCCGCTCCGCGGTCGGCAACGGCCCCCGTCCCATTGGCGGGCAGCATGCGATTACGCACGACCTGACCCCGGTAGGACGATTGTCCCATCGGGCTCAAGATCCACGGGCTCCGGGTCGGAGAGGCCTCCCACGAAGTCTCCATGCGCGTTTCTGTGCAGCCAGGAGAGCATAAGCCACTGTCCTTCCGGTCCCTTGATGAGCTTCGCCCCGTAACGGCTCTGGCTCCTGTCACCGATGAGGAGCTGCGGAAGGGAGTACCCCCCGCGGGGATCCTTGGACCGAGCGTAATACGTCCCCGCCACCTTCGGAAGTGGGCTGTTGTCCGCGTGGCCGCCGCGTTCCACGCTGAACAGGAGCACGTAAGCATCTTCGGCCCGCAGGAGTTGGGGGACCTCCATTTGGGAGAAGAGGCCCGGACTGTACGCCGGAGGCAGGACCTCGAAGTTCCAGCGATCATCGGCACGGGCAAGCGCGATGCACCCCCTGCCGTCTTTGCTTCCTTGCCGCGCACGTGCGGTGACGAGCACGTAGCATGCACCTTCGTGCTCGAAGAGAAAAGGATCTCTCCACGTGCGTTCGCTGAAGTGAAGGTCCGTCTCCTGTTCGTAGAACGCTCCACGACTCTCGATAACGGGATTGCCGGGATGTCTCACCCAGCTACACAAGTCGCTCGACGATGCAAGGCCGATGCGCTGAATCAGACGGTGCTCGGCCCGGCTTGTCCCTGTGTAGAGCATGAACGCGCGCCCTTGCATTGAAACAGCGCTTCCTGTCCAGATCGCTCGGTCATCCCAGGCACCGGCTGCCCCTGCTCTCAGCACAGTCCCTTGGTCCTGCCATTCGATGAGGTCGTCGGAAACGGCGTGCCCAACGCAGGCATGGAAGTGGCGGAGCTCGGGACTTGCCAGGTTGCGGGGCGCCTTCAGGTAGTAGAGATGGTAGGTCCCTTCGTGGGGCAGGATCCAGAAATCCCATAGGTAGTGATCGGCAGGTATGTACATGGATGCCGCCCTGGGGTCTACCCGGGCTTTGCCTTCCCCGATGCCAGGTCTCCGAGGCTTGCAGCGATCCATGTGGGTCTGATGCCCCGACGAGCCACATCCGCTGTGCTCGTTACCCCGGTGAGGACAAGCGCTGTGTCCATACCCACCTCCGCCGCACCGGCGATGTCCGTCTCCAGACGATCGCCTACCATCAACGCCTGCTCCGGACCGGCACCGGCGACGGACAGTGCCGCACGAAACGCGGCTGGCGTGGGCTTGCCCACCACGGCCTCCGGAGGGAAGCCCATCCCCTCGAGCGCGCCCACCACGGCACCGGCACCTGGGAGTTGGCCGGATTCAACCGGGAATGTCGCGTCGCGGTTGGTGGCAAGGAAGCGCGCCCCGGCGAGGAACGCCTCCAGCGTGTGGGCGAGCTTTTTGTAGGTGAGGTGGCGGTCCATCCCCGCAATCACCCACTGGGCGTCTTTCGGGTCGGCCAACTGGTGGCCGGCGGCAGCAAGCTCTCGCACCAGCCCCTCTTCCCCCACCGGCCATACCCGCTGTGTACCAAAGCGTTCCGCAAGATCGTGGGCGGCTACGTAGGCGCTTGTGACGATCTGCGCTTCCGTCAGGGGAAAGCCCAGAGCGGACAGGCGCTCTGCTACGGTCCGCCGATCCGCGGTGGAGTTGTTGGTGAGGAGCACGACCGAACCTCGCCGTGCCAACGCCTGTACGCCGTCGACGGCTCCAGGTACGGGATCGCGGTTGCGGACGAGCACGCCGTCGATATCGAGGATGAATGCTGTGTACTTGTCCAGGTCCATGATTCGTTATGGTAGCGCAAGGACATGCTCCTCGCCCGTTGCGGACGGGGCACCCGCCGCCTAGAATGGGCAGAGTCGGAGGGATGGTCGAGTGGCCGAAGACGACGGCTTGCTAAGCCGTTGCTGGGGTAACTCTCAGCCGTGGGTTCGAATCCCACTCCCTCCGCCAGCGCGCCCGTAGCTCAGTGGACAGAGCGCTGCCCTCCGGAGGCAGAAGTCGCAGGTTCAAATCCTGCCGGGCGTACAGGGCTACGTTTCTCCGATCGAGACTCCCCCAAGAAGCGTCGACCTCTCGGTTCGACCATCAGCGATACGGTTCAGCGAG
>PUMK01000021.1 GCA_003551325.1 Candidatus Acetothermia bacterium
GATCTTCGCGACCGCTCTGCTGCTTCCCGTTGCGCTGGTCCGTCGCCGTGGCCTCACGCGCCGGGGCGTAGTGTTGGCAACGGGCGCCGGGCTTCTTCTGGCGGTGCACTTCGCCACATGGATCGAGTCGGTTGGGCTGACCACGGTGGCGAGTTCCACGGTGTTCGTCAACACTCATCCCATCTTCGTGGGGCTGTTGGTGTGGCTGTTGGGAGAACCCGGGGACCGTGCTCTGTGGCAGGGCATCGTGTTGGCAATCGCTGGGGGCGTGCTCATCTCCTGGGGTGACCTAGGCCTGGGCGGAAGCGCTCTTCTGGGGAATACGCTCGCGTTGGTAGGTGGTATCGCGGCATCGGGTTACCTGGTCGTTGGGGCACGGATGCGCCAGCATGGCGAGCTCCTCCCGTACGTGACGCTGGCCTATGGCGTTGCGGCCGTCGTGCTGCTCGCGGTCTCCGCAGGGCTAGGCGCTCCCTTGCGACCGCTGGGGGCAGATTGGTTGTGGATAGCCCTCCTGGCCGTGGGGCCGCAGCTGATCGGTCACACAAGTGTCAACTGGGCGCTGCGCAGGGTCGCCGCTCCGGCGGTTGCCGTAGCGGTGCTTGGGGAACCCGTATTCGCGACCTTGTGGGCGTTTCTGCTGTTCCAAGAATCGGTGGGGATCGTGCAGGGCGTGGGGATGATCCTCATCATGGCTGGCATTCTCAGGGCGCTGTTGCGGCAGCCGCAGGCGTCCACAGGAGGTAAGGCATGAACGAGAACATGTGCGTGACGGGGATGCAGAAGATCGCGTGGGCGAGGGAGCATATGCCCGTCCTTGCTACCGTGGAGGAGGAGCTTGCCGCGTCGGGTGTGCTACGCGGGTTGCGGGTGGCCGTAAGCGTCCATCTGGAGGCGAAGACAGCGCGTCTGGCCCTGGCGCTCAAAGCCGCTGGCGCAGAGGTTGCTGTCACAGGCTCGAACCCTCTGTCAACGCAGGATGATGTGGCCGCCGCCCTGTCCGCCTCGGGGCCGGCCGTCTACGCGCAGCGTGGTGTGGACGCCGCAGGTTATGAGGCGCATCTCCTGCAGGTGCTCAGGCACCGTCCTCACCTTGTGTTGGACGATGGAGGGGACCTCACCGCGCTGCTCCACGGGAGCGCGGCCGAACTGGGCCGTGACGTTCGCGGGATCTGTGAGGAGACGACCACAGGCGTTCTGAGGCTGCGGGCCTTGGCCGCGCAGGGGAAGCTCCGCTATCCGGCAGTTGCGGTCAATGACGCACGGATGAAACACCTGTTCGACAACCGCTACGGAACGGGCCAGTCCACGTGGGACGCGATCATGCGTACGACGAACCTGAACGTGGCAGGTAAGGTCGTGCTGGTGGCGGGCTACGGATGGTGCGGAAGGGGCATCGCGCTCCGCGCCCACGGACTGGGAGCCCGGGTGCTTGTCGCGGAGGCCGATCCGGTACGAGCGGCGGAGGCGTTGATGGACGGTTTCGAGGCTGTTTCCGTAGCCGAGGGTATCAAGAGGGCCGAATTCGTGGTCACGGCGACAGGCTGTTGTGATGTTGTCACCTACGCCGACCTTGTGCAGGCCAACGAAGGGGTCGTGTTGGCGAATGCCGGCCACTTCGATGTGGAGATCGATGTGGCTGGACTGCGGGAGAGAGCCACCCCACGACCCGTTCGGGAGCATGTGGTAGGGTACGCATTGCCCGAAGGCCCAACGGTCTATCTCCTTGCCGAGGGACGACTGGTCAACCTCGTTGCAGGTGACGGGCATCCAGTCGAGATCATGGACCTCTCCTTCTCACTCCAGGCGTTGTGCCTGGCCTGGTTGGCGGAGCGGTCGGCGGGGCTGGCCGCCGAGGTGCATGCGGTGCCCTCGGAACTCGACGAACGTGTGGCGCGCCTATTCCTGAGCGCTCGGGGCGGCGCCGTTGAGGATCTCACGGAGAAACAGCGCGCGTACCTTTCGGGGATGGGAACCTGATCTTACGCAGCGCCAGGTCCGCGAGGAACGCTGCCGCTGCCGCCCAGAGGAACGATCGCTCCACGGGGAACCACGAACGCCCGGTTCCTGTGGCTGGGGGCAGTTCGTCGCCAAGGACCGTCCCTCCCGTGAACTCGGCAAGACCGTACAGAGTCTCGAGGTCAACGCCCAGCGACGCGAGCTCCTGGGGATAGGGAAGGGCAAGGCCGATCGTGGTTCCGTAGAGCCCTTGGTCGTCCCAGAGGCTCAGCACGTGGGGACCGGGCGTGCTGTGAGGAAGTCGCGCTTCATAGCGGCCGGGCGCGGATGGGCGGAACGCCAGATCAACCTGTGTCCCGGGACCCGTTAGCTCTCCGCGGATCTGGAGCCCGCTGACCCAGCGACCTTCGGCCTCGATATCGAGCGTTACCAGCACGTCAGCTCCATCAAGGCTCCAGTCTACCTCCACATCGCCTCTGGGTGACCACAGCCAACCGGTGAGCGCTCCCCAGAGCTTCCCCAGAGACGGTGCGTCCATCCATCGCGTTGTCCAGCCGCTGCTGAGATCGGTATTGAGCACAGCAACGCGGCCCAGGCCGAGTTGCCAGCCAGCCACAAGCGGATCTCCGTCGGGGGCGATGAGACCCACTTCCGCTGTGCTCTTGGGAAATGTGAGCAGGTAGCCATCCACTGGAGGCATGTCCAGCCCGGCGATCCCCAGTGACGCGGCACCGGGTCCGGTAGAGACTGGGAACTCCCCTTCTCGGTAACGGGGTCTCAGTGCCCGCTCCGCCTCACCAATGAAGATGCGGCGAAGGTCACGCGCATCACTAACCACGATGAGCTCGCCCCGGCCCGCCTGGGCGAGCGCGCCGAGTGTCACGGGGTCGGCCCCTCGACCTAGGGCGATCGCCGTCACTCCAACGCCTGCTGCGGCCACCTCTTCGTACAGGTCCTCGAGGTCGGGTCGGGGCAGTGTCTTCCCGTCCGAAAGGAGGACAAGATGACGGATTCGGGCATCGATGCCCTCGAGAGCAGCCAAGGCCTCGCGCGTTGCCGGAACGAGATCCGTTCCCCCACCGGGCGTCAGCGCACGGAGGGCGGTGTAGAAGTCCTCGGCGATCTCGGCCGCGGGACCGGGACGCACCATCCAGTAGGGGTGGCGGTCGAAGGCAAGGGCGCCCACGATGTCCTCCTCATGCATTGTCTCCACCGCTGAAGCGGTGGCTTCCTTCAAGAGATCGATGTGCGCCGCACCAGCCGTTGTGGCGGCCATCGAGGCCGAACGGTCGAGCACGAACACAATGGCTGTTGTCGCCTCCTGCAGCCGTCCAGGTACCCTATAGGTCACCGGAAGCAACGTCTCCACTGCGCCTGCGTAGCCCTCCACGGCATGCCGTCCCTGGACGACAAGCATGTTTCCGCCTCCCGTCACGTAGCCGCGCAGTGCCGCGATGTCCGTCCGGCTGAGTCCGGCAAGAGGCCAGTTGTCGAACACAAGGACTTCCACACCGGAGAGTTCAGTCGGGGAGAACGTGCGAACGACGCGGGTCTCGAGTCCTGCCTCCGCGAGGAGTCGGGCCGCGGCGCCGTCGCCCCCGACCACGAGGGCTGCGGTCGGTTCACCGGCCATCACCACCCAGTCCAGCCGGTTGTTCTCGGGTACAGGATCATCATCAACGGAGACCTCGAGGGAGAACGTGTGAGGTCCTTGGCGATCGAGTTCCGATGTGAAGGTGACCCTGTGCATGCCGGGGGTCAACGTCGTGCCCTCGCGGAGGCGTAGCTCCCCGTTCGCCCACCAGCGCAGCTCCGCCTCACGTTCGGCCGACGCTTCGATGTGTCCCTCGAGCACGACGGACCCCAGCGGAGCCTGCAGAGGACCCTCCAGCGCGGCAACACGCACGGGATCGTTGATACCTACGGGCAAGACGGAGACAGGTACGCCACCTTGGCGAGCCCGCACGGCAGCGGCCCACAGGTCCCCCGAGGTTACCTGACCATCCGAAACGAGGACGAGGTGCGCGGGCGTCCCTTCCGCAACCCCCAAGGCGAGGTCGATGGCCGCAGCGATGTTCGTCTCCAGGGTCTCGGCGACCGGAGGGCCGGGTCCCAGGTCGGGGAGGCCAGGTCCGGGCGCTCGGGCAAGCGTTGCGCGGGTTGCGAACTCCACAAGCCCTGTCGGCCCGGTGTGTCCGCTCAGGATCTCCGACAGTGCATCGTAGCCCTCTTCGACTGCGGCGCTCACGCTGCGCGAGCGGTCCACAAGGACGAAGACGCTGGGCTCGACATCCCGCCTGAGGACGTGCGGCTGTGCAAGCGCGAACGTCAGGAGCGCCATCGTCAAGGCGCGTCCCCACAACTCCTTGCGACGTGTGATCACAAGGAGCCCCAGAGGTATGAGGAGCGCCGTCAAGGTCCACGGTGACAGGAATCGGATCACGCCCCTCTCCTCCGAGCCAGCAGCCACTCGGTGCCCATGAGCGCCAGCACGGCGGCGCTCAACCAAGGCCACATCGGAGCTTCATGCTCTGTTGGATCCTGGCTATGGACAGGCACCGCCGTTGGCGCCGCATTGAGAGGTACCTGGGGAAGGTTCGCCGCCACATACCGCTCCCGTCCGCCCTGTTGCAGCGCAAACAGGCCTGGCTTGTCGGGCACCCAAACAGTCTCCGCAAGGCCCTCATCCGTGCGTACAGTCGCGCCTGGGGGGAGCATGACGGCACGGCCCACGGTCACCGCGGTGCTGGGCGGCCCCGGGATCAGCCAAGCAAGGGCGTTGCGCAGCAGAATGGGGTACCCCAACGAAAGGGGCAGATTCGAGCGGGCCAGATGGACGCTGAGCGAGACCCGCGGTCCGTTCACGTCTCGCCACCGTGCAACCGCGGGGACAGCACCCGACCAGAGCGCCACGTTCGCCCCTTCGGGAAGCGAAAGCTCGTGAAGGGCGTTCGTGGACCACGATCCTGTGTCCACATGCGTGAGCAGGTGATCGTCCGTGGCGCGCCACGGGCCGGCGGGGGTCAGGGGGCCGCGTGGCGCCTCAGGGAGGCCTGCCTCGACAAGGATGCAAGGACCATCAGGCGTCCACTCCAGATCCGTGCGCACGACGACGGTGAGGTCCCAGGGTGGGTCGTCTGTGCGTTCCACCGACGCTGCGGCAGTGAGTGCGGCCCACAGGTAACGGTCCTCTTCACCCTTCCAGCGAATCCGCAACGAAGGTGGGCGGTCGACGGCGTGGTAGCGCGTGTTGTCGTAGGGAAAGCCGTCGCTGGGGCTCAGCGACGCAACATATGCCGGCCCAACGAAGCCCCACAGGGGAAAGACGAACGTGTCCGCAGCACCTGGTTCCAACAGCCTTGCCTGCTGGAACGATCGACCTCCGGTCACATCGCGGACGGTGACCACTGTGTCACGGAAGCGCTCCGTGTCGTTACGGACGGTGACGAGCGCCTGGTGTCCTGAGCCGTCCGGTTGACCTCGAACCGCAAATGCCTCGATCCCCAGGTTCTCCACCGGAGGCAGAAGCGCCACCTCCACCTCGGAGTCTTCCGGGGGAGCACCGCTGACCACCACCACACGTTCCAATCCTGGGGGCAGGAGGGCGAGGGCGTGCGACAACGGGGGGCGCTCAGAGAGGTTGTAGGCCAATCGGCTGATGCCGGCCAGCACCTCCTCTTCCCGTTCAGTGGGGCCGACCAGGAGTTGTGGGGGATCGGTCCAGCCGATGAGGGCCCACGGCCCCCCGGCATCACGCACCAAAGCCCGGGCACGCTCCTGGGCCTCCTGGAGCCGTCCGTGTGGTGCTGTGGACAACGAGGTGTCGACGATGATGGCGGTGGCCCCTGCCGGCCTGGTGGTCGAGATGACCGGCGAGGCGAGTGTCAAGGCCATCAGCAGCACAACAAGGACTTGCATGAGCAGCAGCACGTCCGTACGGGGCAACCACCGTGCGATCGTGCTCAGTGCGTCAGGTTCAACGCGCTCCCACAAGAACAGCGCAGAGACGGGCATATGACGCTCTTGGCGGCGAAGGAGGTAGAGCGCGATCACCGCAGAAGCGGAGGCGATCCAGGCTAGTGCTCCGGGGACGAGGAGGCTCATGGCGGTGTCCGCGCGAGCACCGTCAGGGCAGCCTCCACGGTGGGGATTCCGGCGGAGAACAGGAAACGGTCAATGCCAAGCTCATGGCAGACTTCCGTGAGCTCCTGGTTCCACGTCCGAAGGGCTTCCTGGTACGCTTGCCAGGCAGCTCTGCCCAGCACCAGAGGCCGGTGGTGGTGCGTCTCCACATCAAGCAGCCGGACCTCGCCCAGCCGGGGTGGATCGAGGTCGACGTCGGCCAGTACCTGGACTGCCGACAGCCGGTGACGCCCATGAAGCACCGCGCTGAGCCCCGTTCTGTAGCCATCGGCGTTGAGGAAGTCGGAGATCACGGCACACGAACCTGCCGGACGGGGGATGCGTGCCCACCGGGCCAACACCTCGTTCAGCCGTTCCCCACCTTGAGGAGTCACCTGTTGCAACCTGCGGAATGTGTCGACGAGAGCGCCCTTCCCGCGTTGCGGCAGGCGATGGTCGTCCTCGGGTTGCCCCAGACAGTGAACGGCGAATCGATCCTGGTGGCGGTGGGCGAGGAACGCCAGCGCAGCTGCGATCTTGCATGCAGCACGCATCTTTGTGGGGGCTCCCTGCGCCATCGAGGCGCTTGTGTCAAGGAGCACGTAAGCCGGGGCCTCCGCCTCACGGGTGAACACCTTTGTCGCCAAACGCCTTAGGCGCGCGTACACCGTCCAGTCGATCAGGCGGTAGTCGTCACCAGGTTGATAGGGGCGATGATCGGCGAATTCGAGTGACAGACCCGACCACGGCGACCGGTGCAGCCCCGGTCCAGCACTCCTTACGCGTCGCAGCCACACCGGTGCGCGGGCCAGGGCGCGGAGCTCGTTGTCCGTCAGTAGGAAGGTGTTCATGGCGCACGCACGGAATCCGTTACGGTCGTCAGCACATCCCCGGGGGTCACCCCCTCCGCTTCTCCACGGAAGTTCATGAGCACGCGGTGGACGAGCGCTGGTCGGATGGTCGCACGGATGTCGTCGACCTCGATGTGATACCGGCCGTCTAAGAAGGCGCGCGCCCTGGCTCCCCAGAGGAGCGCCAGCACACCGCGTGGACTGGACCCGTACTGCACAAATGTGCTGACCACCTCCGGGGCACCAGCGCATCCAGGGTGTGTTGCCAGCACCAGCCGGACGGCATAGTCGACGAGCGGCTCCGCGACGGCGTAGGTGGCAACGAGCTCTTGGGCTGCGATGACCTCGTCACGGCTCATGACGGACGCGACACCGGTTGCCTGCAAGGTCGTGTTGCGGCGCGCAATCTCCAGAAGGTCGTCCAGTCCAGGCATCGACACCTCGGCTTTGAACAGGAAACGGTCAACCTGGGCCTCGGGCAATGGATAGGTCCCTTCCATCTCAATGGGGTTCTGGGTGGCGAAGACGATGAACGGTCGTTCCAGGCGATGCGTTGTGCCGGCCACGGTCACCTGTTGTTCCTGCATCGCCTCCAGCAGGGCAGCCTGGGTCTTTGGTGTAGCGCGGTTCACCTCGTCGGCGAGCAAGACATGGGCAAACAACGGTCCGGGCAAGAATCGGAAGGCGCCTTCCTCGGGAAGGAACACGTTCGTCCCCACGATGTCGGCTGGCATGAGATCCGGTGTGCACTGCACCCTCCCGTGATGGAGCCCCAATGCTGCACTCATCGTGCGAACAAGGAGGGTCTTTCCCAGCCCGGGAACGCCCTCGATCAGCACATGACCACCGCAGAGAACGCCCCACAGAGCGACCTCGATGAGGTGCTCCTGCCCCACGATCACATGGGCGATCGCTGTCCGAAGGGATGCAACGCTCTCCTGAACAGTCGCCACGGCTTCGTGGTCCATCTAGTGTACACCTCCCGCCTCACGGGTGACGTTCTCGAAGTAGCGCCGGACAACATCGCGCAGTTCCGGGGGTATGGAGCGCGCACGAAGGAGGAGATCGACCTCGTGCGGCGTCAGCTCGATGGCTCCTTCGCGCTCGCCTGGGGACTCGGTCGGGACGTCCACCACGAGGTACGTGCGCCAAGCGCCATCATCACTCCGCACGGCAACCCTCGTCAGATCCCCATCAACCTCCAGCTCGCCGAGGGCGTGGCCGTTCGGAGTGGAAGGGTCGACGTGACCCCTACCGGGCGGGCCGCCGGCTTCCGGCGCTGCCTTATCGGGCAGGGTTCCAGCTGTCCCCGGGAGCCCGTCGGCCAGCCCGTCACCATTGGAGATCTCTTCGACTCCTTCGGGTAGGTCCGTCATCCCGACGTGTCGGGACGCGGCGTCCTTGGGCTCGCCGTCTCCCTCACCACTGGGGCGCTGCTCAGCCAAGGTGTCGCTCGGGGCCGCGAGCGGCGTCCCCGGGTCCTCTTGACGTTCGTCGGGTTGTGGTGCATCCCCGTCGTGCAGGGGTCTTCCCTCCAACACGGCATCGACGGCCTGCTGTGCGGTGGCCCACGTGTCTGCGTGCTCGCTGCTTGCCGCGCGCCGCACGATCTCGCGGAGATCGTCGCGTGACACCTGATCGGCCAAGGAGGTGATCGCTGCTGCCGGGATGCCGTCGATGTCCGGTGAGGCAAGCTCCGAAAGACGCTCGGAAAGCTCCCTCAGCAGCCCTTCCTGTTGTGCGAGGGTTGCGGCCAGCGCCTCGGGGTCCCCCCACAGCTCGCCGGCTGCCTCAAGGCCGAGGACCGCAGCCAGAAGGTCAGTGTATGGTGAGTAGCCGGTTGTGTGTTCCTGGGAATCGGTGACACGTGGCACGACCGCGTCCACAGGTGCTGCCGGAACCCCCTCCTCTTCATCAGGAGCCGACACCGCCTGCGCCGAGGGCGGTGGTTCCCCTTCCAGGGCAGGTGTCCCTTCTCCAAAGGGGAGCCACGTTGCTCCGAGGACGACGATGCCTGCGACCAGCGTGGCAACCTCCCAGCGACCCGTTGCCAGGCGCCACAGTGCCCAGGGACGCTGAGCGACGTCGGCGGCCAGGAGTCCTGCGAGTCCGGGTGTTCCTTGCTCGACCTGGGCCTCGAGGGCTGCAAGTCGTTCGCCGAGCTGGAGAGAGCGGCCCAGCGATAGGAGGGCCCTGTGTCGTTGCGTTGGCCAGAGCCAACCCAGGATCCCCCCCAGGGCCACGGCCGACCACACTGCGGGGTGCAACTGGAGGCCCATGGGCCCCATGGCCACGGTGACCGCGCCGCACGCCAGAGCCGTCGCTAGCGCTCCTCGGACGGACCGCCGAAGTCCGCTCCAACGGCGCGCTCTCCGGACGATCTGCTGTGCGCCTTCCATCCCATCACCCCCAGGCTCAGGAGGGCCGTCGCCACCGGGATCACCAGTCCTGTGGCTGCCGCGACGAGGTGCCCTCTCCAGATTTCAGGCACCGCAACCAGTGGACTCAACGTGAGCGGCGAGGGAAGCGGTCCGGCCATGATCATGGCGAGAACAAGGTACTTGGTCACGAACCGTCGTTCGTCCAATACTATCACAGTTTCGAGGAGGGCCCCAAGCAGCGCGCAACTCACGAACACGACGCCTGCGTAGGCAAGTACGAGTCCGCTGTTTGCCCAGGCTGCGCCGGTCCAGCGGGCCGAAGCGGCGACGAACGGTGTGACGAGCGCCCACCCAAGGAGCATCAGCCCGGCCAGTCGCCCCGGCCGTAGCGCGGCGAGCCTGTCGGCCACCTCGAGGCCAAGCACTGCGAAGAGGGGGCTCAGGGCCCAGAGGAACAGCCTTCCCCGATGAAGAGCCTCCAGGCTATCGCTGTAGTCGCCGACCGTAACCGGTGTCAAGGTGCCCACCGCGAACAGTACCCCTGCCAAGAGGAAGAAGCGTTGGAACGAGGGCACCAGCGATTCGGGAAGCAGTCGTTCAGGGAGTGGTTGACCAATGAACATGGTGTTCCACCTCCTTCATCCCCTCGCCGGAGACGGTGCGCAGAAAGAAGCCGGCCTCAGCCGCCGGACCTGGGCGAGCCTCGAGCCAGGCCCACGCTGGGCTTACGGTTGAGGTCTCCCAGCCCGCTGCGGTCTGCGGGGGCACCTTCGCGCCGATCGTCCACAGCGTGCGGACCTCACCGCCCACCAGCGAGGCACGGGTTTCCCATCCCTCCTGACCCCATGTCCAGGTGAGGTGGCGGTCGGCCAGCACCTCGTCCGCGGCGAGCAGATCGACCCACAGCCCCTGAAGCCACACCTCTCGGTCCTGTCGAGAGAACAGACCGCACCATTCCACACAAAACCTATGTGCTGTATCATGTGTAAAAGACCACTTATGCGTTTTCATACGTAGAGGGGTTTCGTACAAAACCGAAGCAGACAAGACAATACCGAGGAGCGCGCCGAGCGCCACGCCAGGCCACCGCGCAACGCCCTGGGCCCAGCGGCGCAAGAGCCACATGCCGCTCAGCAGAAAGCCAGCGGTCCCGATCAGGAAAGCCCACCAGCGACCGCTCTCCAAGGAAGCGTCGGCCAGGACCTCGCGGAGTTCTTCGCTGGACGGGTGTGGCACAGACGTTGGCCCGCCTTGCTCGCCGGCTAGGAGCACCTCCCAGCCATCAAGGACGGCCTGGACGTTCGCCGGCAACCGCAGCGTCGGGTCCACCGTGACCGCCGCAATGCCGCTGTACACCGCAAGCTCAAGCGGCAACGCTCCCGGGTCCCGAACAACAGTTCCGGGGGCCGCCTCTCCCGTCAGCCGTCCCACATGAAGCTCCAGCGGTTGCGTTGCAAGGTGGAAGGGGATTTCGTACCTTGCCAACACCTCATCGGCAGCTTCGTAGGTCACGGTCAGTGTTGTACCCCCCGGTCCCAGGTGCCAGGGGAGCACCCAGCGGGCCTCGCTTCCTGGCGCAAGCGGTGCTGGCAAACGCATCAAGCGGTCCGCCTCGCCTCTCCAGGCGGAGCCGATGCGTTGCTGGACAATGAGTTGGCCGTTGATCGTTGCAGAGCCTTCGTTGCGGGCTTGCACCCACAGAGGGTTGATCTCGGTGGAGACGGCGCGATCGTCCCAGCCCAGCTCACCCGTGAGGAACACCTGTCCGGAACCTGCGCTGGCGAGTAAGGCAAGCAGGAGGAAGAACGCGATCATTGGGGCAGCCCGTTGACCGCATCCAGAGCGTCCTGGGAAAGGACATCGGCGTAAACCTGAGTCGTTCGTATGGATGCGTGTCCGAGCTGTCGTTGTACCAGACGAAGGTTGAACCGGGATGCGCGATACAGCATCGAAGCGTAGGTATGACGGCACGAGTGGATCGAGAACCGCTCCGGGATCTCAGCCGCGCGTGCCATCCGCTTGAACATCAGGTACACGGCCTGGCGGCTGAGCGGGCCGCCGCGAGGTGACGGGAACAGCAGTGCGTCAGGCCCCGTGGACTCGCCCAGGGAGTCCTTCCAGGCAAGGTAGTCCGTCAAGTGCTCCCGAAGCGCAGCGCCCACATCCACACCGCGCTCCTTCCCGCCCTTCCCCTGACGGACGATGAGTGCAGCATGACCCGGATCCAGAAGGACGTCGCGTACCTTGAGGGCGGTGATCTCCGAAACTCGGAGCCCCGCATCCAGCGCGATATGCAGGATCGCCCACTCGCGGACGGGGCCGACCCGGCCCGCCTTCCGTGCCTCCAGGGCCTCCTTACGGGCGAACGCCTTGATCCGGCGTACCTGTTCGGGCGTCATGAAGTCTTCTCGAGTGAGTTCGAGCGGCATCAACCCCCCCTGGAACAGTTTACCAATGGTGCCCACGAGTTTACGAAAGAACTATCGCCGTGCAAAAGGCCATTGTGAAGGGCGTTCTGGGGAACGCCGAGTTTACAAAAGGACCCTTTTGTAAACTCGGCCCTCGGATCAGCCGATCGCGTACTTCTCGATGATCTTGGTCTCCTCACCTTCGATCTCCGCAGAAACATCGATGTACGGGCGGAGCCCTGAACGGCCGAGCTTCTCCTTGAACAGCGTGTCGAGCTGGAAGATGCCAGCGGAGTTCGACATGCGCACATGGATATGCACCGGTTTCTCGTCTCCGCGGGTTACTTTGACCTTCTCGATCGCCAGCGCAGACACCGAGTGAATCGTTGGTTCTCCCACGCGGAAGGGTATCCGGGCACGGCCCTTCTCCATATCCAGGGCATCGGCGACTTTGATGATCCCGGCCTCTACGGTGAGCGGTTCGGCCTCGCGCCGGTGGGCGAACACGGCGTGCATGGTGTCCATGGTCACAGCGGTGAGCATGGGCTCCTCGTACACCCCTTGCAAAAGGTCATCGAGAAGCCATGGGGCGAGGATGACGGACAGGAGTTCGTGGTCGGTTCGATGGACGGCGTGTCCCACATCGTGCAGCGCCGATGCAAGGAGCACGACAACCTCCGCATCCTCGATGGTGCCGTTGTGATCAGCGATACCCAATCGCACGCCTGCCTCGTGAAGATACGACAGAATCTTGAGCGCCAACCGGGTGACGATGCGCACGTGAACAGGGCCATGGTCATTGACGCGCATGCGGTTGATCGCCGTGATGTTGGACGTTGTCCACAGCGCCTGCATCCGTTGGGATTCGGCGAGGCGCTGTTTCACCAGGTCGAGCTTGCGCTTGCCCATGGAGGCATGATGCCCTAACACCAGCGATCCCACCAGGGCTCCTGTCCCCTGGTGTCCTCGATCTTGGCCTCGAGCGCGCGGACCCGTGCTTCGAGGTGCCGGACCTGTTCGGCGAGGTGTTGGATGAAGGCGGGCCAGGCTTGGTCGGGGATTTCCTGGTTTGGTCTTGTTTGCTCTTCACGCGTACGAAACTCTGGTGCGATTTGTTCAGACTGATAGCGTACGAGTGCAGACGCCTCTTTAAGGGTATGCCCTGTTTCGCACAAAGCTTGGAGGGCTTGGAGGTACTCCAGGCCACTTTCGGTGACGAGGAGTTGGTTGTTGGGGCCCCGACGAAGGTGCCCTACAAGCAGGTCCCGCAGGGCCTCGATGCGATTGCGAACTTGGTGCTCGGTCTCCAGGTTGAGTGTGTCCACGAGTTGGGGGACGGTGTACACGGTTGCGCCTCCTTTTGTCCGGTTTTGCTCTAGCCTAGCGCCTCCGTGGACCGGGGGCAAGTGGCACCCCAGCCGAGGGGACGCTAGCCTTGGGACATGCCGATTCGACGACTTGAGGAGAAGGTCGTGCGGCAGATCGCTGCCGGGGAGGTGGTTGACCGTCCGGCTTCAGCGTTGAAGGAGCTGGTGGAGAACGCGCTTGACGCGGGTGCTCGCGCTATACAGGTGGAACTCTCCGGCGGTGGTGCCGACCGCATCCAGGTAAGCGACGATGGGATGGGCATGACGCCCGCTGACATGCGCCTTGCGATCGAGCGGCACACCACGAGCAAGCTCGCCCGCGAGGAGGATCTGCAGCACGTCCGGACGCTCGGTTTTCGGGGTGAGGCACTCGCCGCGATCTGTGCCGTCTCCCGTGCGCAGTTCGTCTCGCGGCCGGCCGGGGGTGAGGCCGGGCACCGGTTGGCCGTTGAGGGGGGGTGCGTCATCTCGGACGAACCGGCAGCCCGGGCCGTGGGCACCACGGTCGAACTCAAGGAGCTGTTCTTCAACGTACCCGCGCGCCGCAAGTTCCTGCAGGCCCCTGTCTCTGAGGCACGGCATGCCCTCGGTGCCCTCCGTCGTCTGGTCCTGGCCCGCCCGGATGTGCACTACACGGTCTCCTCCGAGGGGCGCCGGGTTCTGGCCGCTCCGCCCGCTCGTGACCCCGGAGGACGGGTTGGCCAGCTCTATGGGTCGGAGTTTTCCGAGCAGCTTCTCCAGGTGGAGCTCGAGGAGGAAGGGCTTGCGCTCACTGCGCTCCTGGGCCCTCCGGAGTTGGTGCGAGGTACCCGTACCGATCAGCACCTCCTCCTCTCCGGACGCCCGGTGCGTCCCGGCGCGCTGGGTGCTGCGGTGTACAACGCTTATCGACCGTATCTTGCTCGAGGGCGGCATCCCGTGTTCTTCCTGTACATCGAGGTGGATCCCGAGCTTGTGGATGTCAATGTGCATCCCCGTAAGGAAGAGGTTCGGTTTCGCGCGGAAAGAGCAGTGAGCGATCTCGTACGGCGGGCTGCTGTGCGTGCTTTGGGTGGCGCACCCTCAGTTCGCCACCCCGTTCACACGGGCGACCGTTGGCAAGTGGCCGATGCGGTCCGGGCCTCGGCGCCGACGCCCCAAGCATCGCTCGTTGCCGACGAAAGGCAGTCCGAGGAATGGCGACTGCTGGGACAGATCAAGAAGGGCTATCTCGTGGTGGAGACGTCGGAAGGACTGGAAGTGGTTGACCAGCATGCTGCCCATGAACGGGTGCTATACGAAGCGTTCGATGAGGGCGAAGAGGTCGTCGCGCAGGCGTTCCTCGTTCCCGTTCAGATCGATGTGCCCTTCGACCAGGTAGAAGCGCTTGAGCAGGCGATCCCCGATCTGGCACGCCTTGGTGTGGTGTTGGAGCCCTTCGGCATGGGTGCGTTGCTTCTGCGTGCTTGGCCCGCAGCGCTCGCCGAGCGGCAGGCGGCGCTGGGCTTCCGCGACCCACTGCTGGCGGCAGCCGAACTGTACCGTTCTCGGGGGGAGCGCCCGCTCCGTGAGCTTTGGCGGCGTGTCGCCTGCGGTGCAGCTGTGAAGGCAGGCGAAGTGCTGACGGCGGCGGAGCAGGCAGCGCTCGTCCGCCGGTGGAAGGCGGCGAGAGAACCGGCGCGCTGTCCCCACGGAAGGCCTGTGGCCGTCACACTCACGTGGCGCGATCTTGATCGTGCCGTCGGTCGCTGAGCGCTGTCGTCTAGGCGATGACCGACAGACCCATTGGGATTAAGGTAATCGAGAGTTTTCGCATGGGGTGCGTCAACACTTCGCCGTCCATGTGCACCGGAACAGCGCGGTCCGCGTGGATGGTGAGGGCGCGCGCGCATTCCCGGCGCATCCGTGGGCGTTCGAGATAGCTTCCGTTGCGGGTCTTGGGGAGGACCCACAGCCGCATGGGGCGACTGTAGTCGCCGGCCATCGTAACGTCGAGCTGGCCGTCGTCGATGGCTGCGCCGGGTGCGAGGTGAAAGCCCCCTCCCGCATAAGGGCCGTTCATCACCGAGATGGCCAGGTGCTGTCCCCTGTGCGCCCACCCTTCGGCTTCGACCTCCGCGTCGAACGCGCGGAAACGGAGCATCTGGTACACAGCGGCGATGTAGTAGCCGGGCGCCCCTTTGAGCCACCAGTGGCGCTTGTAGTCCCACGCGATCTGACCATCGATCCCCATCCCTAGCGAGTTGAGGTAACAGCGATCGCCCACGGAGCCGATATCCACCTTCCGGGTGCGTGTTCGCGTCAGTATCGCGGTCGCACCGGGGAGGTTCGACGGGATCCCCAGGACGCGCACGTAGTCGTTCCCCGATCCGAGGGGGAGCATCCCCAAGGGGACATTGGTGTCCACAAGCCCTTGGGCGACCTCGTTGATCGTGCCGTCGCCTCCGGCGGCCACCACGAACGGCGCCCCTGCTCGTACTGCCGCACGGGCGAGCGCTGTCCCATGACCGGGTTTGAGCGTGCGCTGAACCACAGGCTTCATGCCAGCATGGCGAAGCGCTTCGCGAACTTCCCGTTCACGCTCACCGGCTTGGCCCCGGCCGGCGGCTGGGTTCAGGATGACGTAGGCATCGATCATGTCGGCATTGTACTCGTGTTGTGCGCGCTGAGGCCAGCTTATGCAGATCTCAAGCGGGGAGCCCCCGGTCAAGCCCTATAATGGGGCTATGGTGGATGAGATTCTGGTCGGCACCTCCGGCTACAGCTTTCCCGACTGGATCGGTCCCGTCTACCCAACGGGGTTGTCCCGGAGTCGATGGCTTCCGTTCTATGCGGAGGCGTTTAGCACGGTGGAGATCAATGCCACCTACTACCGCGTGCCGACGGAGGCCATGCTGCGGGGACTGCTAGGGAAGGTCGATCCAACAAGCTTTGTGTTCACCGTCAAGACACCCTCCCAGCTGACCCACAACAGGGCTGACTTCGACCACGCGGCGGAACCGTTCGTGGAGGCCTTGGCACCTCTCCGGCAGACAAGTACGTTGGGTGCGGTTCTAGCACAGTTCCCGTACTCCTTCCGGCGGCCGGAGGCTGACCGTGCGCACCTTCAGCGCCTAAGGGACGTCATCCCCGTGGACATCCCCGTGCACGTGGAGTTCCGGCACGAGATCTGGTATACGCCTGAGACGCTCGCGTTTCTCGAAGATCAGGGACTCGGGGTTGTCAACGTGGATCTCCCGCCACTTCGCGGTCTGCCGCGCGACGTCACCGACTACGTGACGAACGGGATTGGCTACTTCAGGTTCCACGGTCGCAACACGGCCAACTGGTGGCGTTCCGGTGCTGGGGGCGCTCGGTACGATTACCTGTACACCCAGGAGGAACTGGAGACATGGGTTCCGGCAATCCTGAAGGCTGCCCGTCGCAGCGAGCGCACCTTCCTGTTTCTCAACAACTGCCATCGGGGGAAATCGGCGGTAAATGCCGTTCAGCTTGAACGGAGACTGGGACTCCGGGCGCCTGAAGACCGGGCACCCTGGGAGAAGCTTGAACGACGGCTGTTGGGGTAGGCGACCGTGAGGCTGACTGCCTTGGATGCGCGGAACGTTGAGCGTGCCCTGGGTGTCTGGCGGGCCGGGTTTCCGCGCCCCCTTGTTGACCTTGCTTGCCTGCAGTCGTTCGATCCGTTCGGTGTGTTGCTCATGCTGTTGGAGGGCCGGCGGTGCGCTGAGGCTGGAGGGAAGCTACGCGTTCTTCTTCC
>PUMK01000121.1 GCA_003551325.1 Candidatus Acetothermia bacterium
CGGAGCACCGCCGACGGGATGGCACAAGGTTTCCAGTGCGGATTCACAGCTATCACCTCTCCTTCAACGGCCAGGAGATGGAGGTCGCTGAGGCGGTGGATATCACTGATCAGATACACGCAGAGTCATCGTTGAGAGAGAGCGAAGAGCGGTTTCGGAGTCTGTTCGAAGAGTCGCCGGTGGCGCTGTTGGAGGAGGACTTCTCCGCCGTGAAGCGGGAGATGGACCAGCTCCGTGCCCAAGGGATAGCGGATCTCGACGCCTACTTCCGGGAGCACCCTGAAGCCCTGCAGGCATGGATCGAGAAGATCGCGTTCCAGAGTGCGAATCGGGCGGCCATGGAGCTGTTCGGCGCGGACAGCGTGGAGGCCATGATGGACTTCACGAAGGATGATGCACTGGGACCTGCCGCCTCGGCCTTCCGGCACGAGTTCATCGAGCTGTTCGCGGGGAACACGCACGTTGCGTACCAAGGGCAGGAACAGGACCTACGAGGCAACGCCTTGGAGGTCGTCATCCACCTAACAGTCGTTGCGGGCCATGAGGAGCGGCTGGACCGTGTGATCGTCACCATCCACGACGTCACGCCCCAGGTACGAGCCAGGGAGGAGGTTGCCCGGAGCCTGGAACAGACGCGCGCAATGTTCGAGGGTGCGGTGCGCTCACTGAGCACGCTGGCCGAGATGCGCGATCCCTACACGGCCGGCCACCAGCGCCGGGTGGCCGAGCTCTCCTGCGCCATCGCGAACAGGTTGCGCCTTCCCGAGCGGCAGGTCGACGACATCCGCATTGCGGGACTTCTTCACGATATTGGGAAGAGCATCATCCCTGCCGAGATTCTGAACAAACCCACCGCACTGACCGACCTGGAGATGGGGATGATCAGGGGGCACCCACAGGCGAGCTACGATATCCTTAAGGGACTTCCGTTCAGGCCCTTGGTGGCCGAGAGCGTCCTCCAACACCATGAGCGTCTCGACGGTTCGGGGTATCCGCAAGGGCTCCCGGGAGACGAGATCCTCCTTGAGGCGAAGATCCTCGCCGTTGCCGATGTGGTGGAGGCGATGGCCTCACACCGTCCGTACCGACCGGCCCTGGGAATCGACAAGGCCCTCGTGGAAATCCAGACGTACCGCGGCACCTTCTTCGATCCTGATGCCGTCGATGCGTGCGTGGAGCTCTTCGCCGAAGGATTCACCTTCTCGGAGGAGGGGTAGGAGCAACCAAGGGAGGCGAACCAGTTGGCAGAAGAGGAGCATCGCTTAGCTCAGCTGCTTGGGTTCCTACGGGAACTCAACCGCAGTCGGGATCTGGAGACGTTGGTGCGGGCGGTTCTGGAGTACGCCGTAAGCGTGATTCCAGGTGCGCAGCGGGGCTCGTTCATGCTCCTCAACGAGGAGATCAACTGCTACGAGTTCCGCGCGGCAGTAGGCTGGCCCATGGAGAAGCTGCGCGGCATCACGCTGCCGGCCTCGCAACTGCTTCAGAACGCGGTGTACAGCGACTGCCCGGCGATCATCCGTGAGCCCCACCGGCAAGACCGTGTGATGCTCACCGAAGAGCTCGCCCGCTTGCTTGCGTTATCCGATCCCAACCGGTCCATCCTCGTCTTCCCCATCACGCACGAGGGTAAGGTCATCGCGTACCTCCACCTTGACAACCTGGAGGACCCTGATGCTTTCGGGGAAGAGGACTTGCGATTCCTAGCGCTTGCGGAAGAGGAGATCACAGTCGCTCTACAAGCGGTGCTCCAGCAGGCGCGGCTGGCCGAGTTGGAGCGGTTCTTCACGCTGTTCTTCGAGCAACTCGCTGACGCTGTGTACATCGTGGCGTTCGATGGAACCATTCTCGATGCAAACGCGACAGCGTGTACGCAGACGGGCTACACGCGTGATGAACTCATCGGCATGAACATCGTGCATGACCTGGCCCATGACGCGCCCGTCATGACCCAGGAGAGGGTGAGGGATCGCTTCCGAACATGGGAACTCACCCGGTTCGAGGAGGTGAAGAAGAGAAAGGACGGGACGCTGTACACAACCGAGTGCACGGTGTCTTCCTTTACGTACTGGGGCCGCAAGGTAACGCTGTCCATCAACCGCGATGTGACAGAGCGCAGGGAGGTTGCGAAGAGCCTTGAGCAGCGCAACAGAGAGCTGAAGGCGCTCCTCACTGCGTCGAAAGCCTTGACGGTCACGCTCGATCGGGACGAGCTGCTCGCCACGATTCACGAGCAGGTCAGCGCGCTGATCCCATGTGATGCGTTCGTCATTGCCCTCTTGGACCAGCGCAAGCGCACACTCACGGTGGAATTGATGGTGGAGCGCGGTGTGTCGTTCGGCAAGCGTACGATCGCCGCGGATCCCAAGGAGAGCCTGGCTGCATGGATCGCCGATACCGGTGAGCCGCTCAACGTGGGAGATGTCGAGACCGAGCCGTTGCCGACTGGGGTTCAACTGGTGGGGGAGTACCCCCGCGCGTTCCTTGGGACTCCACTGATGATCGAGGGCGAGGCGATCGGGGTGATGAGCGTGCAGAGTTTCACCCCCCACGCGTTCGCCACAGAACAAGTACGGATCCTCACAGCGTTTGCGGACTTGGCCGCCGCTTTCATCCGAAACGCCGAACTCCATACCGGCATCGCCACCCTGCAGAGGAAGCTTCTCGCTGTGGAACGAAAGACCCGGGCGATGAAACTCGCCGAGTCCAAGGATGAACTCTACACCCAGCTGCTCGATGCCGCCGCGGAGATCCTCGGCTACAGTGCGTGCGGGATCGTAGAGGCCGAGGACGGTTCCCTGAAGGTCGTGATGAGGCGCGTAGCGGGACCTGCACCGGGAGACCGTCTGCCTCTCGACGGTCCGGGGATCATCGTGGCCGCTTGGAACACCGGTCAAAGTGTGTATGTTCCTGACACCGCTTCGGATCCGCGCTATGTGGAGGGTGTCCCCGACACGAGAAGCGAGCTGGCTGTTCCCTTCTGGGTGGGAGAGCAACGGGCCGGTGTCTTCGATGTTCAGAGCCCCCAGGAGGATGGTATTCCACCCGAGGATCGGAACCTCCTTGAGATCTTGAGCGCACACATGGCCCTGGCTCTGGCGGGGCTGGAGCGACTGGAGGCACGACAGACCCTGTCGCGGAAGTTGGAGCGGCTGCACTTGGCAGTGGACACGATGCAACAGTGCTCCAACACGGAGGATCTCTGCCAGACAGCAGTAGAGACCGCATCGGTGGTGCTGGGAATCACCGAGTGCAGCATCGGCCTGGCTGCGGGGGAGTACCTCATGCCGGTGGCCTCGTCCGCAGCTATCGAGGAGGCCGCGCGGCCCATGCGCCGCGGCGAGGGTGTGGCTGGACGGACCTGGGAGCTCGGGCAGACGCTGTGGGGCAAGCTCAGCGATTTCCCCTTCGCCAGGCCTGTCCGATCGGACTTCTCCGGTGTGATCTCGATCCCCATCGGTACGGAAGGCGTGTTCCAGGCGGTCTCTACATCAGCGGAGTCGTTCACGGAAACCGACGTGTCCCTGGCGGAGATCCTGATCCGGCACTTGCAGGGAGAACTCGGGCGTATTCGCCATGAGGAGGCGCTACGCGAGAGCGAGGCGCGGTTCAGAACGTTGTTCGAGCGGCTGGCCGACGCCGTGTTCATCGTGGAGTTCGACGGCACGATCCTCGAAGCAAACATCGCAGCCGTCACGCAGACCGGATACACATTGGAGGAGCTCGTTGGAAGGAACATCATGGAGGACATGGCCGCCGACGAGCCTACGGTCACCTACGGGACGATCGTCGACGCGCTCAAGCGTGGGGAGACGGTGTTCTTCGAGGAGGAGAAGCGTCGGAAGGACGGGACACGCTATTGGACGGGATGTGCGGTGAGCCCGATCGAGCTTGCGGGGCGCTCGCTGGTGCTTTCGGTGAACCGGGACATCACCGACCGGAAGCGTGCCGAGGAGAAGCTCCACTACCTGAGCACGCACGATGCCTTGACGGGTGCGCACAACA
>PUMK01000220.1 GCA_003551325.1 Candidatus Acetothermia bacterium
GGACGGCTGTGTGGGGCATCCTCCGCAAGGACCTGCGCGCCTATTACCTGAAGCCCCCGAACATCAGCTGGGGAATCATCTTCCCCATCGCCTGGACGGGGATGTTCTTCATCCGTTCTGGGCGAGGTCTGGAAAACGTGATCGATGTGCTTCCGGGCGTGATGGCCATCTCGGTGCTCTTCGGAACCACGTCGATGCTGGCTGTCACCGTAACCTTCGAGAAGCGGCACCGCTCGTTCGAACGGCTCTTGCTGGCCCCGTTGTCGCTGGAGGCCTTGATGCTGGCGAAGACGTCGGGGGCGATTCTGTTTGGTGTTGTGAATGCACTTGTTCCCGTCGGTCTTGCGGCATTCCTCACCGACCTCTCCGGTGTGGCGTGGGGCATTGTGGTCCCGGCCGTCCTGCTCATCGCCATCGCCTCCACGTTTCTTGGGCTGTTCATCGCGGTGTCGGTTAGCGAGGTCTTCGAAGCTCAGACCTTCTCAAACTTCCTACGGTTCCCTATGATCTTCTTGTGTGGCCTGTTTCTCCCAATTGCCGAACTCCCTGTGTTCCTGCAACCGCTCTCCTACGCTCTTCCTCTCACGTACGGCGTCGACATCCTCCATGGGGGGATCGCACAAGCGAACGCCTTGCCGGTGCTGCTCGATTTTGGGGCCCTGCTGTTCTTCTGTGGATTGCTGTTCGTGATGAGTCTGCACAACGTTCGGCGGCGCTGGATTCTGTGAGCGTCGCGATGCACACCCCCCCTGGCAAACAGCGCGGTTTCCGGTAGAGTGTCCCGTGGTCTTGAACCTCGGACGAGCAAACACGGGGAGGAAGCATGCTGCACACGAATGAGGATCGCGTTGTTGAGTTCCTGTTGCAGTGCCAACCGGGGCCCCCGAGGACCCGGGCACGCTGGGGTGTTGACCATCAGGGCATTCCGTATCTGCTGCCGTCGATCGGGGGCATCTCGGTGAACGTGGCCGCTGGGGACCCGGCGTTTGGCTGGGCGGGCGACCACGTGGAGCCAGGCGTGAGCTGCACGGCAAACACCGAGAAACCCTTTGAGCACCCCAATCCATCGCTGCAGGTGTTTGCCTGCGCGGGGAACATGGCTCGCGTCATCTCCGGGGAGGCCAAGGGCAGCGTGGGCTATGTCATCGGCCACCATGGCGGGTCGGAGCACCTGATCGTCGAGTTTCCCCGCGCTGTGAAGGAACGTCTCTGTTATGACGACAAGATCATGATCCACGGCAAGGGTCAAGGGCTGAAGCTCCTTGACCACCCGGAGATCGCCCTGTTCAACCTCGATCCCGCCCTCCTCGGGCGGATGCACATCGAGGTCACCGAAGAGGGCAACCTCCGCGTGCCGGTGACGACCAAGGTTCCGGCCGCTTGTATGGGCTCAGGGCTGGGGGTGTCCAACGTGGCATCCGGAGACTACGACATCATGACAAGCGATCCGGAGACCGTCGAAGCATTTGCCCTCGACAAGATCCGCTTCGGGGATTTCGTCGCCCTGCTGGACCACGATAACCGTTTCGGAAGGGCGTATCGGAAGGGCGCCATCACGATCGGCATCGTCGTGCACAGCGACTGCCGGACAGCGGGACACGGACCAGGCGTCACCACGCTGCTCACCTGCGCCACACCCAAGATCGAGCCCTTGATCGATCCCGAAGCGAACATCACCACGCTGATGAGCGATCGCCTGCAGGTGAAGCTCACCGAGACAACTGCGGAGTAGCGCCGACTCGCCGATGAAGCGTGCTCGCGTAGGCTCACTGCCGTGAACGGCTTCCGTCGCAATGCGCTTGCACTGTTTGGCGAGTCCACCCTGTTTGGGTTGGGTATGGTGTTCGCCGGCCCCACGACCGTGCTGCCCGAGTTCGTCAGCCAGCTCACAGGAAGCCCAGTGTATGTGGGCTTGGTCATCGCACTCACCGAGGGCGCCTGGCGACTCCCTCAGATCCTGGTTGCCCGCTGGCTGTTGCCTGCACCCCGCAAGAAGCCGTGGCTCACTCGGGCTGGGCTTGTCGCCCGGCCGATGTACCTCTTGTACGCGCTGGCCCTGTGGTTGGGCGCGGGAGGCAACCCAGCGCTGGCACTCGCCTTGTTCCTGTCTATGCATGCCGTCAAGATGCTCGCTCTCTCCGTGGACTCCGTGGTGTGGTGGGATGTGTTCGCCAAGGCGATCCCCTCCCATCGTCGCGGAAGGGTCCTTGGCGCCAGCACAGTCGTAAGAGGCCTTCTGGCCGTGGGCGCCGGCGCCCTGATCGCGCGTCTGCTCGGTGACGGAGACGCGGCTTCGTTCCAGGCATATGCAGCCGTGTTCGCCCTCGCCGGGGCAGCGTTTGTCCTCTCACTCCTCTCCTGGACCATGGTGAAGGAAACTGAGGAACCAACCGTCCCCCGCCTGCCTTGGGGCCAATACCTGGAACAGCTGAAGGGTATTCTGAAGCACGACCGGCCTTACCGGACGCTGCTCATTGTGCGCCTGTTGGCGGGTTTCGAGGGGCTCGCCCTCGGCTTCTATGTCCTGATCGCCCGGCAGCTGCTGGGATTCCCCGCGGCCTACCTCGGCGTGTTCGCTGCCGTGCAAACCGTGGGGGGAATCCTCGCCGGCGTGGCCTTCGGCACCCTCAGCGAGCGCATAGGCAACCATCGCGTCATCCAGACTGCTACTGGGATCAGCGCAACCGGTCCGCTTGTCGCCGTGTTGTTCTTGCTCACCGGAACGACCGCCGCTCACCCCTTGGGCATCCTGTACATCTGGGTGTTCGTGGCCATGGGCGTCTTCCTCAACGCCAACTTCATTGGGTTTGCGAACTTCGCTGTGGAATTGGCTCCACCGGGACATCGAGGAACGTACATCGGGCTGTTCAGCACGTTCAGCGGCCTGGTGCTCATCCCTCCACTGCTTGGGGGCTGGGTGCTGGAACGCACCTCGTACGTCTTTCTGCTGTGCCTCACAGCAGCCATTGCTGTGACAGCGCATGTGGTGAGCTGGTGGCTTCCCCAGATTCGCCGCCGACCACCACAGACGCTGGGCGAGCCGCGCCCGCCCACATGACACCCGATGGGTCAGGGTTCACTGCGGCACAAGAAAACTTTTAGTCGCGAACGTTTTGCAGTAAGCTTGTCGCCATACAGGAGGGGGATCACATGAGCCCTGTAGGTTTTTGCTATCAACGTGGGCATACCATCTTGGAAGCGCGACAGGTGAGCAAGGAGTATCGCCTGGGCAAGGAATCCGTCCAGGCTCTTTCCGACGTGGATTTCACCGCGTCGCAGGGAGATTTTGTGGTGATCAACGGGCCTTCGGGAAGCGGCAAGAGCACGCTCCTCAACCTGTTGGCCCTCATCGACCGACCAACGCGCGGTGAGGTCTGGTTGGACGGGACGTCGACAGGAACGCTGCCGGAGGGCAAGCTGGCTGAGCTCCGAAAGCGCAAGATCGGCCTTGTCTTCCAGTCGTTTAACCTCGTGCCCGTACTGTCAGCGTGGGAGAACGCCGAATATCCCCTCCTCCTGCAGCGTGTCTCCCGTGCTGAACGACAGAAGCGCCTGCAGGCCATGTTCTCCGCAGTGGGGTTGACCGGCCTCGAGAAGCGCCGACCTGACGAGCTTTCTGGAGGGCAGCGCCAGCGCGTAGCCATCGCCAGGGCGCTCGTCAGCGAACCGATGCTTGTCCTGGCCGATGAGCCAACGGCGAACCTCGACTCCAAGACCGGCGCTCAGGTGATGACGCTGTTGCGCCAGCTCAACGATGAACATTGTGTGGTGTTCCTCGTTGTGACGCACGATCCTGCCGTTTCGGACTACGCGGAGCGTACGATCAACATCCGCGACGGAAAACTGGTCAACGGGGAACCGCATGTGGTTGCTACTTCCGCTTCGTAACCTGATTCGCAGCCGACGGCGTACCGGCCTCTCGGCAGCGGTCATCGGGCTGGGTACGGCTGTGGCTCTTGTTGTGCTCGGCTTCGTCGATGAATCGCGGGAGATCATCAAAGA
>PUMK01000254.1 GCA_003551325.1 Candidatus Acetothermia bacterium
ACGCCGATCGGGAGGTGGAGCACTGGCTCAACAGCCTGGACCGGGAACGAGAGACGTGGGAGCCTTTGCGAGAGCGCGGCAGGGTCCTAACGGCTATCTTGGAAGCCACGCTTTCCGGGTTCTGGGACTGGAATCTCGTGGACAACACCGAATACCTGAGCCCAGCCTTCAAACGCATGTTCGGTTACGAGGATCACGAGATGGAAAGCTCACCGGAGGCTTGGCAGAGGATCATCTTGCCTGAGGATCTACCCGGTGTTCTGGAGGTGTTTGACCGACACGTGGAGAGCCGTGGCCAGGAACCTTTCTACAACGAGGTCCGCTACCGGCATAAGGACGGCTCCACAGTCTGGGTCATCTGCGCAGGACGGGTCATCGAATGGGCGGAGGACGGATCTCCTGTCCGCATGGTCGGGTGCCATGTTGACATCACCAACCGCAAGTGGGCCGAACAGCAGATCGAGGACAACGAGGCCCGTATGCAGAGCCAGCTGCGTATCCTTCAATATCAGGGAGGCAGCGAGCAGGAATTCCTCGATTACGCGCTTGACGAAGCTGTACGACTGACCAAGAGCTCGATCGGTTACATCTACTTCTATAGCGAGCACACGAGGGCGTTCACGCTCAACAGCTGGTCGAAGGGCGTGATGGATAGCTGTTCCATCATCGAACCACAGACCGTCTACCAACTGGAGGCGACCGGAATCTGGGGGGAAGCGGTGCGCCAGCGGACGGAGATCCTGGTCAATGACTTCCAGGCGCAGCATCCGCTCAAGAAGGGTTACCCGGAAGGTCATGCGCCGCTCCACAGATACCTGACCGTCCCCGTCTTCAACGGAGACCAGATCGTTGCCGTGGTAGGCGTGGCCAACAAAGAGAGCAACTATGAGCGTGGCGACGTGCTCCAGCTTCAGCTTCTCATGGACGGTGTGTGGAAGGAAGTGGAACGAAGGAGAGGAGCAGTTGCCGTTGTCGAATCGGAGCAGCGCTACCGATCGCTGTTTGAGAACATGAGTGCTGGCTTCGTGTTGTTCGGGGTTGTTAAGGACGATCAAGGGGCCCCGGTCGATCTCACCATCCTCGCGGCCA
This sequence comes from Candidatus Acetothermia bacterium, assembly GCA_003551325.1. Lineage (GTDB taxonomy): Bacteria > Bipolaricaulota > Bipolaricaulia > Bipolaricaulales > Bipolaricaulaceae > B1SED10-245. The sequence continues at coordinate 1,090 of PUMK01000254.1, forward strand.
ATGAACGCTTTGCGGGGCCTACCGGCCTCACGACACAGGAGCTTATCGGCAAGCGTCTGACACATGTGTTACCGGGCATAGAGGACGATTCCGCCGATTGGATAGGAACCTTCGGCAGCATCGCCCTGACGGGAGGACTCCGGGAGTTTGAGCGAGATTCCGAGCTTCTTGGCGCCTATTACGCGATCGCCGGTTTCCGGCCTGCACCGGAACAATGCGCCGTGACTTTCGTGGACATCACCGAGCGCAAGCACGTCGAACAACAACTGCAATACTACAGCACTCACGATCCGCTGACCGGGGCTTACAACCGTCACTACTTCGACGAGGAGATGGCCCGCCTGGCGCGAGGTAGGCGCGTGCCCGTAAGCATTCTTGTCGCCGACTTGAACGGGCTCAAGTCTGTCAACGATACACGCGGACATGCTGCTGGCGACGAAGTCCTGCGCCGTGCCCGCGAGGTCTTGAGCAGGGCGTTCCGAGCCGAGGACGTGCTGGCCCGCATGGGGGGTGACGAGTTCGCCGCGATCTTTCCGGAGACGGACGAAGACACAGCGTTCCGAGTGCTGGAGAGGGTGCGGGAGAGCATCGCAGATCACAATCGTCACTGTGTGGACGAACCTCTCAGCGTTGCACTCGGTGTGGCCACGGCAGCGCCGCGCGAACCCTTGCAGCAAGCACTGCGCCTTGCGGACGCGCGCATGTACGAAGACAAGACTGCGACAGCTGATCGCTCCACCTGCCCCCAACAGCCATACCGTGCTCCGCGATAGCAGGCCGAACAACATCCTGACGATGGCGCCCTACTCCCCGCATCCCAGACCCCCTCAACAGGGCTGAACCTTGCAGCCCTTGAGAACCAAAGACACCACGGTGGTTAAGCCACGATGGCCAGCGCTGGGCTTCTCCAGGAGAACCCACCGTTGGCCGGCGAGCACCCAGTCGCGGCGAGGGGACCGGTCGGAATACCATCCAAGCGTTCTGCCTGGCCACGGGCTCAGGCTGTGACCGCTTCCGTTGGGGCCGTGACGAACTCCCATACCCGTTCAGCGAGCGTGGCAAATGCTGCCCCTGCGAGAACGGCAGGTGTACCGGCATCTCCATCTCCATGCTTGACGACATCAGGGCACAGGGGCAATCTGCCAAGGAGTTGTGTCCCCACCTGGGCTGCCATGAGCATCCTCCGTGTTGGGGACGGTCCCCGTGTCTGTCAACGACACAACAAGGGGACATCGGTTGTTCTCTGAACCAGGTCAACACCGTTGAGCGATGACGAAGATTCTGCCGCTGTCCGATTGTGGAGGGCTCATCTCTCTCGGGTTACCCCAGCAGGCAAGCCGTCGCAGACGGGCTTCAGCAAGAGCCCGCTCGATGTCCATGAGGGGATAGCCCCTTTCCCGATGCTCCTCGTCGATCCGCCGCCACTGTGTGCCCTCGCGGACGAAAGCGGTGATCCGCAACGTGGCGATGCTTCGCGCGCTGTCGTACCGTGGTCGGTGGACCTCGAACACTCTGTCCGAGTTCTCCTGGACGTAGGCAGGGCCCTGGTGCTGCCATTCCACGGCCAACCCGTGGATCGTGTTCATGTCAAAGATGAACAACCCGCCGGGGTTGAGTACCTGAGCCACATTGCCGAACACCGTGACGAGTTCATCGTAGTCGAGGATGTAGTTCAGGCTGTCGTACCAACAGGTGACGACGTCGAAGCTGTCATCCAGACGTAGCGAGCGCATGTCCTGCTCGAAGAAGCTGACCTCAACGCCGGTCTGGCTCGCGCGCTCTTGGGCGAACCGGAGCAGCTCAGGCGACATATCGACACCCGCGACCCGCATGCCGCGCTGTGCCTGGAGGACGGCGAACGTCCCTTCCCCACAAGCCAGGTCGAGCAAGCTCGTCGGAGCAGCGTTGAACTGCTCCAGAAGGCGAGGAAAGAGCCCAGCAATCCACATGCTGTACTCCGGATACGATCCCCTAGCGTAGACCTCCGCGAACCCCCTGTAGATGTCCATCATCCCCACACCAGCTCCTCCACCGTGTTTGTCCCCAAGGTCAGCCTAGCATAGCGAGGTTGCTTGCGTCCTGCCGGACAACGGGGAATGTGGATTGTCACCTCGACGGAGACGACTACAGGACTTCAGGCGAGGTGCACTTCCGCAGAATAGCCTTTCATGAGCATGGGGGATGGCAACCCCTTCATGGAGGGGGCGGACCCTAACGGTCCGCCCCCTGTAAGGCTTTGCCGCTCTTTGTCTCAGCGTACGATCAGTGCCCCGGTGATCCACCGAGCCCTGGGTAGATCACACGGACAGTGGCTGCTCCTTCAAATTGCGCGTCTCCAACTTCGCCTACCACCGTTAGTTCGACCTCGTCTTCGGTTCCATCGAACCAACCTGCCACCGTCGCCCGGTCGAACTCGACGATCAGAACGTCATCCTGTACGTTTCCCCAGTCAGCACCTGCTGCCTCTCCTTCATAGAGAAGCTCGACGGAATCAACGGCGATGTCCGCCACATCATAGGGATCGGGGAGTTCGATGTAGGCGGTAATCCAGTTGCCTTCGGCGCGTAGGTTGAGGTTCTCGGGGTCGATGTCCACTGCCGCTGACAGGACAGACTCGTCCGGATCCACAAAGGCAAGTCCTTGCTCCTTGATGTCGGCCAGCTGGGCGGGGCCAATACCACTGACCCGCTGCAGGTCATCCAGAGAGCTGAAAGGCTGCAGCCAACGCAGCACAGTGATCTCCCTGGCGCGTGCAGAATCGATGTGCACAATCTCCTGTAGCTCCTCATGGCTTGCCGTGTTCAGGTCGATCCGTTCGTCCACCTCCACAAAGGCAAGCCCTTGGTCCTTGATGTCGGCTACAGTCGCGGGCCCAATGCCACTG
>PUMK01000086.1 GCA_003551325.1 Candidatus Acetothermia bacterium
CGTTTCGCCCGAGACCGAGGTGGGTCAGGACACCATCCTCTACCCGGGCACGCACATCTACGGCACGTGCAGCGTGGGAAGAGGCTGCTTCGTGGGACCTGGTGTACATCTCGTGGACACGGAACTTGAGGACGGGGTGACGACACTGTGGTCGGTCTTGGAGGGTGCGTGGGTGGGAAGCGGGGCCCGGGTGGGACCATACGCACATCTGCGGCCAGGCGCACGGATCGGCGCAACAGCAAAGGTGGGAAACTTCGTTGAGGTGAAGGCAGCCAGCCTTGGAGACGGGGCAAAGGCCAATCACCTGGCATATGTCGGAGACGCTACCGTGGGACCTGGGGCCAACATCGGTGCAGGTACAATCACCTGCAACTACGACGGCGCGCGCAAGCACCATACGTTCATCGGTGAGCGTGCGTTCATCGGCAGCAATGCCGCACTCGTTGCCCCGGTGCGCATCGGGGAACACGCTGTGGTGGGGGCAGGATCGGTCATCAACTGCGACGTCCCGCCCTATGCCCTGGCCGTGTCCCGTGCACCCCAGGTGGTCAAAGAGGACTGGAATCGTAACAGGGAGGTGACGTGAACGAACTGAGCCTGCTCTGCGGCAGAGCCAACCAACCGTTGGCCGAAGAAGTCGCCCGTATTTTGGGCCTGGAACCCTGCACGGCTGCGGTGGAAACGTTTGCGGATAAGGAGATCCGCGTCCACGTACAGCAGACTGTCCGAGGCAAGAGCGTGTTCATCGTCCAACCCACCTCCCCCCCGGTGAACGACCACCTCATGGAGCTTCTGCTACTCGTGGATGCTCTGCGGCGCGCGTCCGCCGGGATGATCTGCGCGGTCGTCCCGTACTTCGGCTATGCCCGACAGGATAGGAAGAAGCGTGGTCGTGTACCGATCTCCGCCCGCCTGGTGGCCAACCTCATGGAGACCGCCGGAGTGGACCGTGTGCTTACCGTAGAGCTTCACGCGGGCCAGATCCAGGGATTCTTCAACGTCCCCATGGACCACCTCCGTACCGACAGGCTGTTCGCCGAGCACCTGGTTACCCGCCACCCTGACTGGATGGATGCGCTCACTGTCGTGTCGCCCGACCTAGGGGGTGTGTGGAGAGCACGAAGGCTGGCCAAGGAGCTCCGTACCCCCATGGCCATCGTGGAGAAACACCGAGAGGACTCGGACCGAGAAGCTCCCGAGAGTATGCAGGTGATTGGCGACGTCAGGGACCGTGATGTCCTGATTGTGGATGACATCCTCTCCACCGGATCGACGCTGTGCCGAGCGGCCGAAGCCCTGGCCGACGCCGGTGCCCGGCGGCTTTTGGCAGCCTGTACCCACGGTGTGTTCGCCGGTGCAGCACTCGACATCCTCCAAGCCTCTCCGTTGCACAAGGTGTTGGTGACCGATACCATTCATCATGAGCAGGGTCTTGCGCATCCCAAGGTGGAGATGATCAGCGTAGCCCCGCTCCTGGCGGATGCAATCCGCCGCATCCATTGCTGTAAGTCTGTAAGCGATCTTCTTGTGAGAAGCTAGGAGGAACGATCATGGCAAGCGTGAAGGCACAACCCAGGGACCTCAGCGTCAAGTCCAAGGCCCTGCGTCAGCAGGGTTTGATCCCCGTTGTGGTGTATGGAGCTCACGTAGAACCGGTACACGTGTCGATCGAGGAAGAGGCCCTGTGGAAGCTCTTTGCAGGCGTGACCCGTTCCACGGCCGTTGAACTCGAGGTGGAGGGTGGCAAGGAGTACCATGTCTTCCTGAAGCACATCCAGATCGATCCCCTCACGGAGCGCCCCATCCATGTGGACATGTACGTCCCCGAACCGGGCAGAGCCTTGCAGATGCCTGTACCCGTAAGGGTCACGGGAGTGTCCCCTGGTGTGAAGGACGGGGGCATGTTGGAAACGCTTCACGAGTACATCGATGTGGAGGCTCGGGCGAGCAAGATGCCGCCCTATATCGAAGTCGATATCTCTTCGCTTGGCATGAGCCACTCATTGTTGGTCGAGGATCTTCCCTGGGGGGAGGGCGTTCGGCCCCTGTTACCCAGGGATACCGCAGTCGTCACCGTGATCTCCCCACGCGGGCTCTCCCGCGCAACCCTGGAGGCTGAGGAGGCCGCTGCGGAAGACGAGGCGCTCGACGAAGGTTTGGAAGTTGAGGAAGCCGGGCCAACGGAGGGCGAGCCACAGGCTTGAGGGCGGTCATCGGACTTGGCAACCCCGAGCCCGTCCACGCCGCCACCCGGCACAACCTTGGGTTCTGGGTTGTTGAACGGCTGTTGCGCGCGCGACGATGGAAGACGCGGGTGTATCCCTGGGGGGAGGTGGCCAAACGTCCGGAAGCAGTATTGCTGCGTCCCTTCACATACATGAACCGCTCCGGGGAATCCGCTCTCCGCCTTGTCCGGAGCTACGGCTTGCCGGTGGCGGACCTCTTGGTGGTGTACGACGATGTCGATCTCCCGCTGGGCGCCGTGCGGCTCTCACCGAGGGGCGGTCCGGGAACCCACAAGGGAATGCGATCGGTCTTGTCTGCCTTGGCAACACAAGAGGTCCCCCGGCTCAGGGTCGGTGTGGGACCACCACCGCAGGGAACCGATCTGGCCGACTACGTGCTGCGCCCACCGCGTGAGGACGAAATCCCGTCGCTTCTCAGGGGAGTGGACTTGGCGGCGGAACTCGCCCTAACGTTCATCGACGTCGGAACTGGAGGAGCCTTGGATCACTACGCCCGCCTGAACCTACCGTTATAATGACGGTACTGGAGGTCTAGCGTCTATGTATGAGAAATTCTCCAAAGAGGCCATGAAGCTGCTTGCCGCCTCGCAAGACGAGGCGGGGGAATGGCGGCACCGTTACGTGGGTACCGAGCACCTCCTGCTTGCCTTCCTGAAGCAGGACGGAACCCGTGTGGAGCGGTTCCTTACGGAGCACGGGCTCTCGTATGAGCGCGTGGCCCGCATCCTCGAAAGGCAGAAGGGTAAGGGCAAACTAAGGCTCCCGTCCGAGGACCTTGAGCCCACCCAACGACTGCGACGGGTGATGAAACTCTCTTATGAAGAGGCGCGGCGCGAGGGCTCGGATCCCATCGAACCCGAGCACCTTGTACTCGCCGTGCTGCGTGAAGGGGAGTGCACAGCCGCGGAGATCCTACGTGCGCACGGTGTGGACCTACGCACCGCCCGTAGTCATTTCTTCCCCCGGCGTGGGCGCGTCCAGGTGCGGAGCACGAAGTCCCAACGATTGCCCGCGGAACTCGGCGAGTTCGGCCGCAACCTCGTGGAGGAGGCCGAGAGCGGACTTCTCGACCCGGTGATCGGTCGCGAAGCTGAGTTGGAGCGTCTGGTGCAGATCCTCTGCCGAAGGAAGAAGAACAACCCCGCGCTGATCGGCGAGTCGGGCGTGGGAAAAACGGCCATCGTCGAAGGCTTGGCCCAGCGGATCGCCGCCGGTGACGTGCCGCTTGCACTGGCGGAGAAGGAACTCGTCGAGCTCGACATGGCTGGCGTGGTAGCAGGTACCAAGTACCGAGGCGAGTTCGAGCAACGGCTGAAGAACATCCTCAACCACGTGATGGCTTCGGACAACATCATCTTGTTCATCGACGAGCTGCAGACCGTGGTGGGAGCAGGTGGTGCCGAGGGGGCGATCGACGCGTCGGCCATCCTCAAACCCCCGTTGGCCTCCGGGGCTATCCAGTGCATCGGGACTGCGACACCTGACGAATACCGGAAGTCCATCGAGAAGGATCCCGCGTTGAAAAGGCGGTTCAAGACCGTTTATGTGGAAGAGCCATCCGTCGAGGGCACGGTCAAGGTGCTCAAGGGGCTTCGCCACAAGTACGAGCAACACCACGGCGTTCGCATCGATGACGACGCGCTGCGGCAGGCAGCGCGGCTTGCGGACCGCTACCTCACGGATCAGTTCCTTCCCGACAAAGCTGTGGA
>PUMK01000140.1 GCA_003551325.1 Candidatus Acetothermia bacterium
CCTGTTCTGCCCGCCTCGCCCGCGGTAAGCCCAAACGCTGCGCTCTCGGTGCCGTCATGAACTTCTTCGTCCGCGTCCTCTACGCTGTCTGGAGAGATAACCGCCCCTTCTCCCCCTCGACATCGCCATAGTTTGCTACAGCCCAGGGGGGGGTTGGTCTTCCCACACACCACTGGCCACAAGCCGGTCCTACGCCTCACTCCTAACGCCTCACCCCTCACCCCTTACGCCTCTCGACTCCCGACCCCTGACTCTGTGGTCTCTCGACTCTTGACTCTTGACTCTTGACTCGCGACTCTCTCGACTCCCGACTCCCGACTCTCGACTCTCGACTCTTGACTCTCGACTCCCGACTCTCGACTCTCGACTCTTGACTCTCGACTCTTGACTCGCGACTCATTGTCCCCCGACTCCTGCCCTCCAGTAGAGCTTCCTGTACACTATGCCCAACCGGGAGGTGTTATGACGATCGGCAGCAAGGTAGGCTTGATCGAACGCATCCGTGACCACTCCGCTGTGGTCGGAGTCATAGGCCTGGGTTACGTTGGGCTGCCTTTCGCCGTGGAGAAGGCCAAGGTAGGGTTTCGTGTGATCGGCGTGGAGCAGAATCCGACGCGTGCGGCGCAGGTCAACGCTGGGCAGAACTACATCGGTGACGTGAGGGACGAGGATCTCCGTGATCTCGTCTCCCGTGGCCTGATTCGCGCTGAGACAGACTTCGAACTCGTTCCGGAGATGGACGTGATCGTGGTCTGTGTGCCCACCCCCCTCACCAAGAACCTCACGCCGGACCTGAACTACATCGAGGCCGTCACGCGAGAAGTCGCCGGCAGGCTCCGACCGGGGCAGCTTGTCAGCCTTGAGTCGACCACCTACCCCGGGACGACCGAGGAGGTCATGCTCCCCATACTCTCCTCGTCGGGCCTGAAGGCAGAGGAGGATTTTTTCCTCGTGCACTCCCCCGAACGGGTGGATCCGGGCAACAAGCGTTACACCACCAAGAACACCACCAAGGTGGTCGGCGGGGTGGGGCCCGCTTCGCTCGAGATAGGCCAGGCCTTCTACGCGCAGACCATCGACAAGGTCGTTCCGCTCAGCAGCGCCAAGGCGGCGGAGCTGGTCAAGGTGTACGAGAACACCTTCCGGGCGGTGAACATCGCCCTCGTCAACGAGCTCACGCTCCTTTGCGACCGAATGGGCCTGAACGTGTGGGAGGTGCTGGCAGCGGCGTTCACCAAGCCCTTCGGCATCATGCCCTTCTGGCCCGGCCCTGGAGTGGGGGGGCACTGCATCCCGTTGGACCCCCACTACCTCGAGTGGAAGGCCAAGGAGCTCAACTTCAACACGCACTTCATCGCCCTTGCTGGGGAGATCAACCGCCGCATGCCTGAGTTCGTTCGTGAGAAGGCGCATCGTCTCCTCAACCAACTGGGGGTAGCCCCGTCCAGGGCCAAGGTGCTGGCTCTGGGTGTGGCCTACAAGCGAGATCTCGATGATCCGCGCGAGTCGCCCGCAGTGGAGGTCATGAAGCTGCTGCGTGCCGACGGAGTTGAGCTCACCTACCACGACCCGCATGTCCCATCGCTTCGCGACCGGGAACTTGCCATGGAGAGCCAGCCGCTCACGGATACGCTTGTCTCCTCGCAGGACCTGGTGATCATCCTCACCGATCACACGAGAATCGATTGCGCTTGGGTCGTCCAGCATGCCAAGCACGTGCTCGACACCCGAAACGCCACCCAGCGCGTGCGCGAGCACCGGGAAAGGATCACCTTACTATGAGCGCGGGTCTGATCGGATCAGGGGGTTGGGGGAAGAACATCGCACGGACGCTCCATGAACTGAAGGCGTTAGGGGGGATCGCCGAGGTCCGCCCCGAGCTCCGCGAGCAGCTGGAGTCCGCCTATCCCGGTGTGCCTATGTATCACGATCACCGCGCCCTCCTCTCCTCCGAGCTGCCGGCGGTCGCCATCGCCACCCCCGCGGCCACCCACTTCGCCCTCGCCAAGGAAGCCCTCCTCGCCGGCAAGCACGTGTTCGTCGAGAAACCGATCGCGCTCTCCAGCCGGGAGGCCGAGGAACTCGTCGATCTCTCCGAGCAACGCGGGAGGGTGTTGATGGTCGGGCACCTCCTCCTCTACCAGCCCGCCGTGCGGTGGATGAAGGACTACCTGGCCTCCGGGGCCCTGGGCGAGCTGTGGAGCCTCCACCAGGAGAGGCTCAACCTGGGCACGGTCCGCACGGTGGAGAACGCCATGTGGAGCCTGGGGGTACACGACGTGGCGGTGCTCCTCCACCTTGTTGGGCAGGTGCCCGAGCGCACCCGGGCGGTCGCCCAGACCGTGGTGCAGCCCGGGGTCGCCGACGATGCGTACCTGCACCTGGGGTTTCCAAGCGGCGTACAGGCCCACGTACACGTTTCGTGGCTGTGGCCCGAGAAGCGCCGCCGACTGACCGTGATCGGGTCGCAGGGCATGCTGATCTACGACGAGGGAACGCAAACCGTCACCCTGCACCGGAAGCGCATCGGTGACGGAATGAAGCCCCTCGACGAGGGCGAGGAGGTCGTGTTCCAAGGGTCCGCACAACCCCTGACACTGGAGATAGAGCACTTCCTTGAGTGCATCCGCGATCACGCCCGGCCCGTGAGCGACGGACGGAGCGCGGTGGAGGTTGTGCGCGTGTTGGAGAAAGCCACGCGGCAGATGGAGAGAGCATGAGCGAGTACTTCGTGCACGAGTCAGCGTACGTAGATGAGGGCGCCAAGATCGGAAAAGGAACGAAGATCTGGCACTTCAGCCATGTGATGCCCGGTGCGGTCATCGGAGAGAGCTGCAGCCTGGGTCAAAACGTCCTGGTCGCCAACCGTGTCACGGTAGGCAACCACGTCAAGATCCAGAACAACGTCTCCGTCTACGAGGGCGTGGTGTTAGAAGACTACGTATTCTGCGGCCCGAGCTGCGTGTTCACCAACGTGCGCACGCCGCGCTCCGCGTTCCCGCGCAACCGCCCCGAGGACTACACCGTGACCGTTGTTAAGCACGGGGCGTCCATCGGCGCCAACGCGACCATCGTGTGCGGGACAACCATAGGCGAGTGGGCGTTCATCGCCGCCGGCGCGGTGGTTACCAAGGACGTGTCGCCGTACGCGCTCATGGCCGGCGTCCCCGCTCGCCGTATCGGCTGGGCGTGTCAATGTGGAGTTCGGGTTGAGTTCACGGGCGAGAGCGCCGTATGCAGCGCGTGCGGACGGTTGTATCGGAAAGAAGGAGAGCTGGTGCAGTTGCGGGAAGGTCCGTAGTCCGTGGTCCACGGCCCGCTGCGCCGACCTGCACGATGTAGAGACTATGGCCATTGAACGGTTTGAGGACATCGAGGCCTGGAAGGCCGCGAGAAGACTGGCGAATGATGTCTACCAAGTCGCCGGTCGAGGTCGGTTGTCCAGGGATTTCGGCCTGCGCGATCAGATGCAGCGGGCTGCGACATCGATCATGGCCAACATAGCCGAGGGGTTTGACAGCCGAACAGATCAGGAGTTCATCCGTTTCCTTGGGTATGCGTTCCGATCAGCATCCGAACTCCAGTCGCATCTGTACATAGCTCTGGACCAAGGGTACGTTGCGCAAGATGTCTTCGAGAGGTTGTACGATGACGCCGTACGGACCAAGAAACGGTTGAACGGCTTCATCCGCTACCTCAAGGGAGGATCCCAATGACGACAGCGAGTATCTTCTTCGTGCCCCTGGCCAGAGACCACGGACTGCGGACCATGGACCACGGACAGGGTCTCCCGGACCACGGACCATGGACCACGGACGGAGGAGGGTGATCGTGAGGATTCCCATCCTTGACTTGAAACGCCAATACGCATCCATCAAGCCCGACATCGACGCGGTGATCCACCGCGTGGTCGAGTCCGGCTGGTTCATCCTCGGCCC
>PUMK01000221.1 GCA_003551325.1 Candidatus Acetothermia bacterium
AACCTCGTCGCCCGAATGGAGGACGGAATGGAGGTTGAGGGGGAAGCCGCCATTGCCGAGGATCCACGCCGCATCGCGCACGTGGGCTTGAACGCGCCGGCCCGTCCCTATGGACCTGTGCTTCAGGCCATCAGCGACGCAGAACTCATCACGCTTGGCCCGGGTAGCCTGTTCACCAGCATCATCCCAAGTCTTCTGGTGAACGGTATCGGCGACGCGATGCTCCATAGCTCTGCGGAGCGCGTAGTGCTCATGAACCTCATGACACAACCCGGCGAGACCGATGACTACACCGCACACGACCACCTGCGGGTACTGAGCGAGTACATCGACATGCGTCATTTCCACGCCGTGCTCGTCAACAACCGCCCACCACCTGAGGAGCTCCTGATCCGCTACCGCGAGCAAGGAAGCATACCGGTGAAGGACGATCTTCAGGGGAACAAGGCATACGGGCTACAGGTCATCCGTGCTCCGTTGCTCACCGTCACACAGGTAGCCGGTAGGCCAACCGTGAAGCACGATGCAGCGGCGCTGGCACAGGTACTCGCTACGCACACTCAGTGTTTCCGTCGCTCCTGGACCCGGTGGTTCATCCCCAAGAAGGGCGTTCGCACCTAGCCTTTGACGCACACCAACGGCACTACCCTGGCCACCAGTGCGTTCAACCCAGAACCCGTGGCCGCTTGGATCACGAGATCCACGTCTTTGTACGCGCCGGGAGCCTCTTCTGCGATACCCCGCGCCGAATGAGCTCGCACCTCAATGCCCTTGCCGGCAAGATCCTTGAGCACCTTGTCACCGTGCCACGTGCGCTTGGCCTTGGACCGGGATAGCGCACGCCCCGCTCCGTGGATTCCCGAGCCGAACACCTCGCTCATCCCCCGCTCAGTGCCGCGGAGGATGTAGGACGCGGTACCCATGGTGCCGCCGACGAACACGGGATGACCAACAGCTCTATAGGGCTCGGGGTTCTCCGGTCTTCCCGGTCCAAACGCCCTCGTGGATCCCTTCCGATGAACGAGGAGTTCACGCTCCCTGCCGTCCACCTGATGGCGTTCGCGTTTCACGTTGTTGTGTCCCACGTCGTACAGCGTCCGAATGCGCTCCGGGGCAAGCGAGAACATGGGCGCAATCGCTTCCCGGACAAGGTGAGCGATCACCTGACGGTTGGCGAATGCGCAGTTCACACCAGCGGCAACCGCCGACAGATACCGCTGCCCCTCAGGTGAACGGATAGGAGCACACACGAGTTCCCGTTCGCGAATGGGGATCGCGTACTTCCTGCTTGCTCGCTCGAGCTCCTGGAGGTAGTCCTGGCCGATCTGGTGTCCGAGGGCCCGTGATCCGCAGTGGATGGCAACGAGAATCTGACCCACTTCGATGCCGTAGGCAGCGGCAGCAGCACGATCCATGATCTCAACCACTTCCTGCACCTCAAGGTAGTGGTTGCCTGACCCCAATGTTCCCACCTGGCGGAACTGTCGCTGCTTCGCTTTGACGGAGACCGCAGCTGGGTCGGCGTCGGCCATGCACCCCTCTTCCTCCGTGAACCTGAGGTCGTCGGGCACGCCGAAACCCTTACCAACCGCGTACCGCGCTCCCTTAACAAGGACATCATCGATGCCTTCGACGGAGAGCCGCAGCTTCCCCTCCGATCCGAGGCCAGCGGGAACACCGCCGAACAGCCGGTCCGCGAGTTCCTCCTTACGGGGGCCAACCTCCTTTGCGCTCAGCGGTGTGGCGAGGACCCGCACGCCGCAGTTGATGTCGAACCCCACACCCCCCATGGCCACCACACCGTCGTGAACATCGAACGCACCCACCCCACCGATGGGGAACCCATAACCAGGGTGGATGTCCGCCATCGCGATGGAGGCTTTGACGATGCCGGGAAGACACGCGACGTTCCTCACCTGTTCCAGCGCGTTCCATTCCTGCCCCCCGCGAGCCTCGTCAAGCAGAGGGCGCAGGAGATCCTCTGAGGCAAAGATACGTCCAGGAACACGCATATCTCCTGTCTTAGGAAGCTCCCATGCGAAGTCATCCAGCTTGCGGAGTTCCATGTTACACCCCCTTAGAGATCCAACACGCACTGGACCATGGCGTGATCGTTCGTGCATTCCACACGTACACCGTAGTACGTGGCGGCCTTCACCTCCACCCCTGGTTGGTGGCGGTGTACATCGAGTGGTTCACCGTGCGCCTGTCCGCGCAACATCCATCCTCGCTCTCCCTGGACGACGGCAACGCAAAAACGAGAGAAGACGAGCCCCTCGATGTCCTTCTGTGCGAGGAGTTCTCCTAGCCACGCAACAAGCAACCCCTCAAGGCTGTCTGCCGTGAGGTCAACCTGCATGGTGCGCATCGGGGCGACCGCCTCCAATGCAACCATCAGGGAAAACATGCCCCGTGCAGCCTCGGCGAATGCTGTGGCGAGGTCCGGTCCGGTCCCACGTACACCCACATCCGCCGTGTGCTCCAGGATCTCATAGGCCATACCTCAACCTCCCATGGGGAGACGGGTTACGGGTGTGTAGATGGGTCCTTGGGGACGGAGCTCCGAACGCATGAGCGCGATCTCCCTCACGGGGATGACCAGCGGCCCGTGTTCCAGCGGTGCAACAACATCCGCCACGTCCCTGGGTGTTCGAAAACGGGCCAATGTCACGTGGGGGTGCGCGCTCCGCTGCTCGGGAGGGATACCGGCAGTCTGGACCGCAACCTCGAGGAGCGCGGCAAGCTCATCAAATCGCCTGTCGGAACCCGCAGGGCCGACCCACAGCACACGGCCGCGCTCGGGACGCGGGAATGCCCCCAGCGTGGAAAGCTCAAGTGCAAACGGCTGGATAACCGTGGCGACGTCGCCGGCAGCCTCCGTCACAGCTTGGGCCGCCTCCTCCCCTATCTCTCCGAGGAACCGCAACGTCACGTGAAGGTTATCCGCGGAGACCCACTTGGCTGCACCCAGCCGACGGCGCAACCTCTGGGAGACGTCGGCCAACGCGCCGCGGACCTCATCAGGAAGCTCAACGCACAAGAAGGCTCGCATCGCACAAGATTATAGCCGTTGGCGCAGTCGTTCCTGGGCCCTTACCATTGACGAGGAGCGTGACTATGGCTGAGCATGAGAATACGGCCACCCTGAAAGTGGCCGAAGCACATCAGCAGGACGTAGGCAAGGGCATTGCCCGGATCTCCTCCCAGCATCTCGCTGCACTGGAGCTCTCGCCCGGAGAGCCTGTGGAGATCAAGGGCAAGCGCTCGGCAGGGGCCCTGGCAGCGCCAGGCTACCAAGCCGATGAAGGCCTTGACATCATCCGCATCGACGGTCTGGTGCGGTCCGCGGCCGAGGTCGGCGTCGGCCACACTGTGGAGATCCGCAAGGCCGAGTGGCGACCGGCCACACAGGTCACACTGGCCCCGGCGCGGAAAGGGGTCAGGCTCGTGGCCTCCCCGGACAGCCTGCGTCAAGCGCTGATGGGACGGGTGGTCCAAACGGGTGACATCGTGTCCACCGCAGCTCGCGTCCCCCAGACCCCGTTCGGTGGTGAACTCCTTAGCGAAAGAATCTTCCGCGAGATCTTCGAGATGGGTCACCAGTTCGGGCTGGGTGAGGTGCGGTTGCATGTGGTGCGTAGCAGTCCTAAAGGGATCGTCCGTATCACCGAGAACACGGAGATCGAGCTTCTCCCCGAGTACGTAGAGGTCTCCGAGAGCGATCGGGCCGTCCCCGAGGTGGCCTACGAGGATATCGGGGGCCTGCGTGAAGTGATCCACAAGATCCGCGAGATGGTAGAACTGCCCCTGAAGAAGCCAGAGCTCTTCGATCGGTTGGGCATCGAGCCTCCGCGGGGCGTGCTCCTTCATGGCCCGCCGGGCACGGGCAAGACCCTCCTGGCCAAGGCC
>PUMK01000060.1 GCA_003551325.1 Candidatus Acetothermia bacterium
CCGACATCGCTGAACAGGCGCGTCATCTCTACGAGACGTTCTACGGTCTCACTTTGACCGCCGAGCTTCTCGATCAACTGCGGGTTCCGTGAGCACAAGCTGGCGCACACGGGCTGCGTTGATCCTCGGGCCGCTGTTCGTGGGAACGGCGGCCCTGTTGGTCGGGCGCCTGTGGCTCTCCCCGGGGGAAGTGCTCGGCGCTCTCGTCGGACACAGCGGTACCCCCCCACTCGCCCACAGCCTCGTACTGGGTGTCCGCCTGCCGCGTGTGCTGGCTGCAGCGTGCTTGGGTGCCGGGTTATCCGTTGCTGGAGCCGCGTTCCAGGGCCTATTCAGGAATCCCCTGGTCGAGTCACGCATCCTTGGAGCCAGCTCCGGAGCGGCCCTGGGAGCGGCGGCGGCCCTGATGCTTGGATGGACCGGCTTCGCTGTGCAGGGCGTGGCGTTCGTCCTCGGCCTCGTTGCGGTGTTCGCCGCCTGGTCACTGTCCCGTGGGTTTGGCACCTCCTTGCTGGTGCTCGTCATCGCAGGAATTGTGATCGGATCGGCCTTCGATGCATTGTTGGGTGTCGTAAAGTACGTCGCCGACCCCACGGACGCCCTCCCGGCCATCACCTACTGGTTGCTCGGCGGCCTGGGAACCGTTAGGTGGGTGGACCTGTGGCCCCTCGTCACGGCCACCACGATCGGAGCCGGCTTCCTGTTCGTAGCCCGGTGGCGCCTCAACGTTCTGTCGCTCGACGAAAGAGAAGCGCAGTCCTTGGGCATCCCTGTGCGCCGCTGGCGTCTAGCCATTATCGCTGCCGGCACGCTGCTCACAGCCGCTTCCGTGGCCGTGGCTGGTGTCGTCGGATGGATCGGCCTGTTGGTCCCTCATGCCGCGCGGACGGTTGTGGGATCCGATCACAGCCGCCTGATTCCCGCCTCCCTGTCCCTGGGTGCCACGACGATGATCGTTCTCGATACGGTTGCACGCACCGCACTGCCCGCGGAGATTCCGCTGGGCATCCTGACCGGCCTTGTGGGGATCCCCGCGTTTCTTGTCCTCTTTCTGCGCACATTCGAGGCCCGCGGAGGCTGGCGATGATGCTGACCGCCCACGACCTGTGGTTCGCGTATGAAGTTGGCAACAGCATCCTGCAAGGGGTCAGCACGTCGCTTGCTGCAGGCGATCTGCTTGTCCTTTTGGGCTCCAACGGGGCGGGCAAGTCCACGCTGCTACACTGCCTGGCTGGGGTGCTCCAACCCGAGCGCGGACGCGTACGCCTCAACACCCGGAACATCGAAGCGTACACGTTGAGAGAACGCGCCCAACGCCTGGCGCTTGTCCCTCAAGCGCATGTCCCCGTATTCAGCTACAGCACATGGGAAGTCGTCCTGATGGGCCGCGCCCCGCACCTCAAGGGGCTGGGAGGGCCCGGCCAACACGACCGCGCTGCAGCAACAGCGGCGCTGCAAGCGGTGAACCTCGAGCATCTGGCAAGGCGCCCCTACACAACGCTTTCCGGAGGTGAACAGCGCCTCGCTCTCATCGCCCGAGGTCTAGCCCAGGGTGCGCAGGTACTGCTCATGGACGAGCCCGACGCACACCTTGATCCCGCTCACCAACACGAAGTCCTGAACCTCGCCACCCAGCTTGCAGACAGTGGGCTGTCGTTGGCCATCACGTCACATAACCCCAACAACGCGCTCATCTACGCGTCCGCCGTTGGCCTGCTCACGGGCGGTGTCTTGACGAGCGGCCCCCCACACGATGTGCTCACACCGCAGACCCTGGAGGCTGCCTATGGTGTTCCGTTCAGCGCCCTCACCGGACGCAACGGGCAGCGCGCGTTCATCGCCGGTCGTTCGAACCCACGATAGCTCCGGACAGCACTCCGGAGATCGTCCCCCTTCTGAGCCGCACTTATGGCAGGTGGTTTGACGATGCGGGACATCCGGAACAGGGGTGCTTCCAATGTGGACACACCGTACAGTCTGATCCGCACGGCGAACTCTGATCTGGCTGGTCTGGGATCCGCAGCCGACCTTCGCGGGGAAACGCAGGCCGTTCCGACACGTAGACAGCAGCACGCTTGAGCCCGAGCGTACCTTCAGGATCGTGAGCGATGCCCTCTGCCCACCACAAATGGTCCTCGGGCAGATACCACACCACCACCACCTGCGCCCCGAACGCCGACGAGAAATGCGCAAAGGGGCAGTCGGTGAACAGCTCAGCCACGCGTTGGGCAACGGCCGGTCCGGCCGCCTCACCCACCAGCAGATGGCAGCGGAGCCTCACCGGCCTGCCTTCCACATGCCGAAGAGCTGCGCGAACGCCGGTCGATAGCGCTCGGCGAACGCCTCGGCTGTCGTGGGCTCAGGCGTATTGGGCACAGTGACGTAGGGCACGCTCAGTCCACGAAGCTCGAGATAGCCCCTTTCCTCTTGGGCAAGTGTATGCCAATCATCGTTTTCGTAAGTCCTCGCGAGTTCGTGGTCGGGTACCGAATGCGTGAGCAAGCCCGCGCGACGCGCTTCATCGTAGCGCGCACGGTTGCGTCGGCAGGACTCCTCATAGGAGACATCCACATAGACAATCGCTGCCCGCTCAAGAACACGCGGCGAAAGCGCCTCGAGCGCCGCCCGGTAGCCGTCGCCCCCTCCTCTGGCGAACTCCACGAGCACCGTCATTCCTGGCGCCTCCTGCATCGCTTCCAAACGATGGTTGAGACGTCGAATCAGGAAGGGCCATACATGATCATCCGTCACGTAGTAGTTGCCGTTCGCCTGTTCGGAGAGCAGCCGTCCCCTCCCCACCGCTTCCCAGTCGTCGTCCTCCTCGAACTTCTCCCACAGAATCGGGAAGTCGTCCTCGATGGTAAGCGGCCCCAGACGATACGCTTCAGCCCGCTCGTCGGGCGACAGAGAGACGAGGAACTGGATCAGTTCCGACTTCCCCGATGCCGGACGCCCAAGAAGGATCAGGTAGGGCAGTACTTCCGAGGTCGAGGACACATAGCTTAAGTCGAGGACGTCTGTGAGCTCGTCCAGCACCTCCGCAGGCGCACGGTGCGCGTTGATGGCCACCACGTCGTTACGTCGCCCCATGTGCCAGCTCGCCAAGTGCCTTCCCATCGCGCGAAGAACGCTCTCACCCACCAGAAAGGCCTCGTCCCCGCGGGAACGTTGCCGGCGGAGCGACGCTTCCACCGGAAGCTCAAGGCGCACATAGACATCAGGCCAACGAAGCTCCTGCTCCAGTCGCGCGAAGGCGTCGAGAAAAGCGTTGTCGGCCAGGGCCCCCGCATAGGCTGCATGAACGCCCAGATGGGAATCCTCCACCACAAGGAACGCATCCTCCAAGAGCTCCCGCACCTTCCGCTGACGGTCGGGAAGCGCAGCAAGAAGGGCCTCCGTCAGACGCTCGCGTTCCCCGAACAGGTCGATCCCTTGAGTCTCCACCACTTCACGTACGAGCTCCGGGAGCACGACGACCTGTTCAGGATAGTATCGAGCAAGCGTAGAGAGCAGCTCGCTCTTCCCGGCAGCCGGCAATCCCTCCAGCGCAACGTAGTGAGCCATAAGATAAGGATATGGGCGGAGGAGGACTCGAACCCCCGACTTCTCGCCCGTGAAGCGAGCGCTCTACCAACTGAGCTATCCGCCCTGAGGGCTCATTGTAGCTCCAGCAAAGCCTGGGCTCAAATTCCGTCCTATCACTCCTCCATCAACCCCATGGTCACCGCAAGCGACTCTCCCTGCCGCCGCCTGGTGATCTCCACCAATCCAAGCTGGGTGATGTCGATGAAGTCCGCCGGGACACGGTCTTTGGCAAGCTCTTCCTGCAAGCGTTCCACCACCTTCTGCTCGTTGCTCTGCGAGGCCATGTCCACGAAGTCCACCACGATGATCCCCGAGATTC
>PUMK01000094.1 GCA_003551325.1 Candidatus Acetothermia bacterium
CGAGGAAGCTGGCTACGGCGACGGGTTCAGCATTCGGCTGCACACGTTCGAGATGCCCGCGTACATGAGAATCGCGGAGATCCTTGGCTATGAGCTGTCTCAGATCGGCATCGATCTCACGGTGACCATCGAAGAGCGTGGCGCGTTCCTGGATCGTGTCATGGATGGCGACGATTACGATCTGTTCATCTGGGGCTGGGTGGGACAGCTGGATCCGGATCGGGCCATGTTCCGCCAGTTCCACTCACAGGGTGCATTTGCAAACTTTACGTACTACGCGAATCCTGAGCTTGATCAACTCTTGGAGCGTGGTCAGCGAACGGCACCGGACTCCGATGAGTCCATCGAGATCTACCGCCGGGCTCAAGAGATCGTCGTTGAGGAGCTGCCCTATGCCTTCATCTACTACCACGAGGAGGTTGGGGTCAACCATCCTTACATCACGGGTTGGGAGATTCATCCCTACCCCGCAAATACCTATCAGGACATCCATCTGATCGACAAGGAACGCTAAGACTAACGTGCTGCCCGGGGCGGCGAGACCGCCGCCCCGGGCAGCGCCTCTTCGGGCAGGCGGTGAAGGATGATTCGTTACACAGTGCGGCGGCTCCTGTGGATGGTGGTGGTGCTGCTTGGCGTGTCGCTGATTGTCTTCTCGTTGATCTTCCTCAGTCCCGGTGACCCGATCAGGCTAATGCTCGGGGAGGACCCGGATCCTGACACCATCGAACGTCTGAGACAGCATTACGGCCTTGATGAGCCGTTTCACGTGCAGTACTTCTTGTGGCTGGGGAACGCACTGCAGGGCGATTTGGGTCGGTCCATCCGTCAGCGGGCCCCGGTGGCAGATCTCGTGTTGTCGCGTATTGGGGCGACCATCGAACTTGCCGCAGCATCTGTTTTGCTGGCTATGGTGATCGGCATCCCCTTGGGTGTGCTGGCAGCTGTGCGCAGAGGCGGATGGCTTGACTCGGGGTCGATGGCGCTCTCCCTTGTGGGTGTGTCCATGCCCAACTTCTGGTTAGGGCTCGTGCTGCTAAGCTATGTTGCCCTCAACGTTGCCTGGGTTCCCGTGTTCGGCAGGGGGCCTGCGTTCACGCAGGCAGTTACTGCATTGTTCACCGCAGGGGACCCAGGTCCTCTCTGGGATTCCGTGCGTCATCTCCTGTTGCCCGCAACAGCGTTGGGAACAGCTATTGCTGGGCTTGTCACCCGTCTGACCCGCAGCAGTCTGTTGGAGGTGCTGGCCCATGACTACGTCAGGACGGCGCGGGCAAAGGGATTGCGCGAAGGACGCGTGGTGAACCGGCACGCTCTGCGGAACGCTCTGCTGCCGGTGATCACAGTTGTCGGGCTGCAGTTTGGGTTTCTCCTGGGCGGGGCGATCACCACCGAGGTGGTGTTTGCGTGGCCTGGAGCAGGAAGGCTCATTGTGGATGCAATACGCCAAAGAGATTTCCCCATTGTGCAAGGTGGTGTGCTGCTTGTGGCCGCGAGCTTCGTGCTGATCAACCTGCTGGTTGATCTAAGCTACGCGATGCTCGATCCAAGGATCCGCTATGACTAGTGAGCGGGGGACACGGCCGGGTCGACGGCTGTGGAGGCGACTGCTCTCCAATAAGGGAGCGGTGATCGGTGGGGTGGTGATCACGCTGTTGATCATCACCGCATTGTTCGCTCCGCACATCACGCCTCAGGATCCGTACAGGCAGAATCTCTGGGAACGTTACCGTCCTCCAGAGTGGTTCCGAGGTGAACGTTTCCTGGGCACGGACGATCTGGGACGGGATGTGCTCAGCCGGATCATCATGGGTTCGCGGGTCTCGTTGATGGTAGGGCTCGTAGCGACAAGCCTGTCCCTGGTTGGGGGTGTGGCGCTTGGGGGGATGGCTGGGTATGTCGGCGGACGGACGGACAACGTCATGATGCGGCTGATGGACATCGTCCTGGCGCTTCCACCCATCTTGCTTGCGATTGCTATCGTCGCGGTGCTCGGACCGAACATCGTGAACGCGATGATGGCGATCGCGATCGTTCGCGTCCCAATGATGGCGCGTGTGGTGCGCAGCCAGGTTCTGTCACTCAGGGAGGAGATGTTCACCGAGGCTGCTCGGGCGATAGGTTGTTCCCATGTACGTGTGGTGTTGCGTCACATACTGATCAACGCATGGCCTCCCGCATTGGTCTTGGCGACCCTGGGCATGGGGACGGCCATCGTGACCGAGGCATCGCTGAGCTTCCTCGGGCTCGGGACGCAGCCCCCGGCCATCAGTTGGGGCCGGATGTTGAGCGTGGGCCGGGAAGCCATTCGCACAGCCCCCCACGTTACGCTCTATCCCGGACTGGCGATCGCGATCACCGTCCTGGGGTTCAACCTCCTGGGTGAGGGCCTGCGCGACGTGTTCGATCCTCATCTACGCGGACGTTGAGGCGCGGGCGTCCGTACATTGTCATACCTGTGACAGGCTTCCTCAGCCTTCGTGTCCTTGATGGCGCTTGCGGTGACGCGCATGATCGAGCGGCAAGGAGGGGCGATGGCTGAGGGTACGTGTGTACACAAGGGTAGTTTGATCAGCGTGCGTGTGGTTGAGACACCGGGCGGCTCCCGAGATGTGGTCCACCACCCGGGAGCCGTGGCCATCATCGTACGCGATGCTGATGGTCGGTTTCTTCTGGTGCGACAGTTCCGGGTTGCGGCGGGGCAGGACATGTGGGAGATCCCTGCCGGGACTGTGGAGCCCGGTGAGGAACCGCTGAGCACCGCAAAGCGCGAACTTCTGGAAGAGACAGGTCTGTCGGCGCCCAGGTGGTCTTTTGTGGGTACGGTCTTCCTCACGCCGGGCTACTCCGACGAGCGCATTCATCTGTTCCTTGCCGAAGGCGTCTCCGATCAGCCCAGGGCCCGATCGGAGGTGGACGAGGCACGCTTCTTCACCCGTCCGGAGATCCTCGATCTCGTTCAGGACGGGCTTGGTGACGGTAAGACCCTCGCCGCGATGGCCCTCACAGGTTGCGTATAGGGCTCCGCTTCAGCAGTGCTAACCGTCGCTGGGCGCGGCAGATCCGGCCGCTTAGCTCTTCCGTTTTCGTGGTTCCAACTTGTTCGCTGTTCCTGTTGCTATGAGCTCTTCGGCACGCTCGCGGAGCTTGAACTTCTGCACCTTGCCGGAGGGGGTCATCGGGAACTCCGAAGATACGATGACGTAGCGGGGGACCTTGAATCCAGCTACCTGCTGTGCGCAGAACTCGGCCACCTCTTGGGGTTCGAGGTGCGCTCCCTCGCGGGGGATCACGAACGCCATCCCTACTTCGCCCATGACATCATCCGACACACCGATCACAGCGACGTTCTGGATGCCGGGGTGGGTAAACAGGATCTCTTCGATCTCCGCCGGGTAGACGTTGAACCCCCCTGTGATGATCATGTCCTTCTTGCGGCCAACGATCCGCACGTAGCCGTCCTCATCAATGGTCGACAGATCGCCTGAGTAGAGCCATCCATCGGCGTCGATCACCGCTTCCGTGGCTTCCCGATCGTTCCAGTATCCGAGCATCACGTTGTACCCACGACAGGCAAGCTCTCCGGGCTGTCCAACGGGCACGGGCTTCCTTTCCGGGTCGACGATCCGCACCTCGACGCCCGGCAAGGGTCTTCCCACGGTTTCCACTCTTCTCTCTAGGCTATCGTCGAACCGGGTCATCGTGATCACCGGGGAGGCTTCGGTGAGGCCGTAGCAGATGGAGACGTTGCAGCCCAGCTCCTCCATGGCGCCGCGCATGACCTCCACCGGGCACGGGGCGCCGGCCATGATCCCTGTGCGAAGAGCGGTGAGATCGTAGGGTGTTCCCTCACGTTGTGCCGCACGTTGGGCCTCCAGCCACTGGACGAACATCGTGGGTACG
>PUMK01000213.1 GCA_003551325.1 Candidatus Acetothermia bacterium
AACCGGTGGATCCGGAGATCTACATTCCGTGATCGTCGTCGACGGGGGCATCCCGCTCTCCGGAGAGATCCACGCAGCCGGGGCGAAGAATGCGGCCCTCCCTTCCATCATCGCCACGCTCCTCACCGACCAGCCCGTTGTCCTCCGCCGCATTCCCCAACTGGCCGATGTGGAGACCGCGATCGCCCTCATCGGTGCGCTGGGCAAGCATGCGGTATATGAAGAGGACCACATTGCGATTCGCGAAGGACCTTCCCTGACGTCGGTGGCCCCGGACGCGATCGTCCGGCGTATGAGGGCCTCCTTTCTCACCCTGGGACCGCTTTTGGCTCGCATGGGTGAGGCCCATGTGCCAATGCCCGGCGGGTGCGCCATCGGCACACGTCCCGTTGATCTCCACCTGAGAGGACTCGAAGCTTTGGGCGCGGAAATCCAGATCGCAAGAGGTGTGGTTCATGCGCGTGCTGTCCGCTTGCGGGGGGCAACCGTACGTTTGGACTTCCCGTCGGTAGGGGCCACGGAACAGCTGCTCCTCACCGGGGCGCTTGCCGAAGGGGAGACCGTTATCGTGAACGCCGCCCGTGAACCCGAGTTAGAGGACCTTGGTCGATTGCTGACGGCAATGGGGGCAACCGTCCGCTGGGAGCCCGACCGAGTCACCGTACTCGGCCAAGCGGAACTCCAGGGAACCGTCCACACTGTGATCGCCGATCGGATCGAGACGGGCACATACTTGATCGCCGGAGCCATGACCCGTGGCACGCTACGCGTGTCCGGAAGCCAACCTTCCCATCAGGAGCCCCTGACGGCCGCGCTGCGCGACACCGGCGTGAGCGTCACCACGGGAGACGACTGGATCGAAGTGACAGCACCTCGGAGACTCCGTGCTGTGGATGTTCGTACAGGCCCCTATCCTTCGTTCCCCACGGACCTTCAACCTCCTTGGGTCTCGCTCATGACCACAGCCGCGGGCACCAGTCTGATCTGTGAAACTGTGTTTGAATCACGCTTCGGCCACGTACCGGAGCTCGTCCGCATGGGGGCACGCATCCGTTCGGACAATCGGATCATCAAGGTGGACGGGCCGACGGAACTCTGCGGGGCACCCGTCCACGCTCCCGACATCCGTGCGGGCGCTGCGCTGCTGGTCGCCGGCCTTGCAGCCCGGGGGCGCACCGAGCTCACGGGGGTGGACCGCCTCTATCGTGGCTACGATGATCCTGTAGGAAAGCTGAAAGGCGTGGGGGCACGAATATGGGAGAGCGAGAGCAAAGACCGCTGATCGAGGACTACCTTGGGCGTCGGGCCAGAGTCTACGCCGAGGAGAGAGCCGTCCTGGCCGATGTTCTACCGCCGGGAGCGATGTCCTGGGAAGACGAGGAAGCGTTGGACGAGCTGTCTTCCCTGGCACGCACGGCAGGCGTATCGGTTGTGGCACGTCTCGTTCAACGCCGCGAACGTCCGGACGCTGCTACCTTCCTGGGCAAGGGGAAAGCGGAGGAACTGGCCCAGCTGGCGCGCGCCCAGGGAGCCCAGGTCGCACTATTGGGGAGCGAACTCTCGCCCGCACAGGCCCGCAACCTTGAGCAACTGACGCACCTCAAGGTGGTAGATCGGAGCCAGGTCATCCTTGACATCTTTGCCCAGCGAGCGGGAACCCGCGAAGCCGAACTTGCTGTTGAACTCGCCCAACTGGAATACCTGCTGCCCCGTCTCCGCGGATGGGGCGCGGCCCTCACCGACCCAGGAGGCGGCATTGGCACACGGGGTCCGGGGGAAACCCGCCTGGAAACGGACCGCCGTCATGCCCAACGCCGCATCCAGGCCATACGTCGTCAGCTGAAGGATATGCACAGGGTGCGGAGCGTCCGACGTAAGCGACGTCGAGGAAGCGGGACACCCGAAGTGGCCATCGTCGGGTACACCAATTCGGGCAAATCCACGCTGTTCACCCGCCTCACCGGAGCGGAAGTTCTTGTTGAGGACAAGCTGTTCGCCACACTCGACACTCGGGCAAGAGCGTTGGAGCTACCGGGAGGGGGGCGGACCGTGATCACGGACACCGTGGGGTTCATCCGGAAGCTACCTCACCAGCTGGTACCCGCATTCCAAGCAACCATGGAGTCCACCCGTGAGGCATCGCTGCTCCTGAACGTGTTGGATGCCTCCTCCCCCCACGTCATGGAGCATCATGCCACCGTCCATGAGGTGCTTGCCGAACAAGCGTTGAACAACGACCGCTCATGGCCCCCGGTGTTGCACGTGCTCAACAAGACCGATGCGGTGAAGTCTGTCGAGCAAGAAGCCATGTATGCTCGTGCGCAACAGGAGATCTACCCACATGTGTGTGTGTCGGCCAAGACCGGAGATGGCTGGGACGAGTTGCTCAGGCGCATGAAAGAGATGCTGGATCCCAACTTCGCACATGTGCTCGTCCGTATCCCCTGGGAGAGGCAAGACTTGCTCTCCTGGCTCGCCGACCTCGGGCGGCTGGAACTCCTCCCCGACAGCGAGTCCCTCCGCGCACGCGTGGTGGTTCCCATCGCCCAGCTCAGCCGCATCAAGAACGTGTCGGGGATTACCGTATTGGAGCCATCGAACTAGTCGATAGCCAATCACCGCTTCGGGTGGCCCTCCAGTGAACGCCGAACGCCGGGACCCTCGGTATCAGGGTTCACCCTTCAGCAGACGCCATGGGAGTTCTTCGCGTTCCCCATCCGCCCACTGAACATTGAGGAACTCGCGGAAGATGTTCATACCCGTCACTTTCCCCTGCCGGCCGCCGTGCTCGATGCGGCTTCCCACCCGAGGGAGTTCGGCCAACGCGTCGATGTACTGCTGGTGTTCGTAGCTCAGACAGCACATCAACCGACCGCACACCCCGGTGATCCTACCCGGGGAGAAGTGAAGCTGTTGATCAAAGGCAATCTCCAACGGTATCGGCTTCAGCTGCCGGAGAAAGCTTCTGCAGCACACCGCCAGTCCACATGGCCCCACACCGCCCAATACGCGTGCTTCATCCCGCGGGCCAACCTGCCGCAACTCGATCTTGAGCTGCAACGTACCACCCAATCTGCGCAGGAGTTCACGAAAGTCCACCCGGCCAGGCGCGGTGAACAAGAGCCGTAGGAACCGACCTCTTAGCTCCATCTCCGCAGCGATGAACTTCATGGTGAGCCCGAGTTCATGAGCGACATCCTGCGCTCGTCGGCGGTGTTCCTGTGCTTCCGCCTGGAGTTGAGCGAAGCGCTCCAGCTCCTCCGAAGTCGCTGGCTGGACAAGCGATGCCTGAGGTTCGTCGCCTTCGTGTTCGGGAGACCGAAGAACGCGAACAGGCCACAGACCTCGTCCGTCGTCCTCGATCCAGCAGTTACCCGCACAACCCACATCACCCTGCCACAAAGCCATGTGTACATCGGGTATGCATCCGTGGCGAGCGACCAACGCCTTCATCTTCTCCTTGGCCACAGGAGGATCACCTCCATGAGAAGTTGTGCGTTTGCATTGCCATCGAGCTCCCCCCTCGAAAGCGAGATCTTGCTTGCCCAACCGGGCACACACCATCCGGTTCGGCGCAGGAACACGAGCAGGTGGTGGAGGAATCGTTGGCAGGAAGCCCTACCTTCGCTGGCAACCAGTTTGGCTAGGTACACGACGTCCGTGAGTGCAGCATCGATCAATCCCCGAGCCGTCGTCCACACAACCGCACGTGCCCGCAATGGGTTGTCGGCCACACCGCTCCACTGATCGGCAAGCTCAACAAACGGGAGAGACGAAAGCTCAGCGAGATACTCCTCCCACTGATTGAGCGGGCTCCGCTCATCGTCGAGCACAGC
>PUMK01000138.1 GCA_003551325.1 Candidatus Acetothermia bacterium
CGCCGGCGTGGCCCGGGCGTAGAAGAGCGGGACGATCTCGTAGTCGAACGCCTCAGCGGCGGCGATGAAACCCGCTATCTCATGGTACGTTCCTGCATAGTGCTCCACGAGGGCCTTGCCCTCGAAGCCCTGAAACGCATCCACGCCTGTGTAGAGCGTGGAGAACGAGTTCGACTCATGACTGATACCCGCGATTCCAATGCGCATGGTTCTCCCTTCTGCCCATCAACCCTTCAACCCGCTTTCAACAGCAGGCTGAGGTCCCCTAGCTCTAGGTTGTAGGCGAACAGCGCCGGTATACCTCCTGTGTGAAGGAACATCACGTTGTCCCCACGTCCAAACCGTCCCTCCCGCATGTGATCGAAGAGACCGGCCATGGCCTTACCGGTGTAGTTCGGATCGAGCAGTACCCCTTCCGTCCTGGCGACCGCGCGAATGGCCTCCAAACACCCTTTCGTGGGTTCCCCATAGGCGCGTCCGATGTAGGCCATCGTGTTGCAGACCTCCGCCGCATCAACACGGGTCCCCAACCCCAGTCGCTGCGCAGCCCGGTTGGCCAACACTGCGATCTCCTTAGGCGGATCCTCCCTCCAGTGTTCGGGGGTGAACCCCACCACCGTTGTCCTCGCCTGTAGGTGCTTCAACCCCAGCAGGAGACCGGCCTGCGTTACCTTGGACGAGGCTACGTAGATGTGGCTGGGCAGGTTATCGACGGAGCCCACCTGCTCAGCGATCTCCAGAGCGCAGTTCGCGTAGCCCACCACAGCCAGGTCGATGTGGTCTGCGTACGGTACGTAGACCGTGCACCCCTGCGCCCGGAGCTGAGCGGCCAAGGCTTCCCGCGCAGCCAGAAAACCAGGATCGCTAATCGGCACATCGACAAACCTCACGTTTGCTCCGAGAAGGACGTCCAGAAGGAGGTTTCCCTGAAGCTGAAAGTCCTGGTCCCCCCGAACCCGACTGACCAGAAAGTGGGCGTTGAGCCCGAGTTTGGCGCACGCCGCAGCCAGCACGCGAAGCAGATTGGATTGAACCACCGAGGCCGAGACTACGGTATCGGCACCCTGCCGAAGCGCCTCCCCAAGCTCGAATTCGAACATGCGTGCCTTGTTGCCACTCATCGCGAGATCCGTAAGGTCATCACGCTTGATCACCACGCGGGGGCCACCCATCATCTTGCTTAGACGCGGTGCTTCCTGGAGAGGGGTTGGAAGCTGCGCCAGTCTGACCCGAGCCAAGCGGCCGATCGCGGTGGAGAGTTCCGCCTTTCGGCAACCAAGGTTCATCGCAACCCTGCTTGTCGCTTGTGACCGGCCCACGCTCTGTCTTGCAGACATCCTCTGCTCACTGGGACACCCCCACAGGAGTAAGCTCGCCACCAACAACAGCCCAGAGCGGGCGCAACAAGCGCTCTCCGATCAGTTCCTCTCCCACAGCGTCCCGGAACGGAAACCGCCCCTTCTCCACGCGAAGCACTGTGATGTCGGCCGGGGTTCCGGTCTGGAGCGTGCCCAGCTCTTCGGCGCGACCCAAAGCGCTCGCCGGTACCCACGTGGCTGCACGGATCACATCCCAAAGAGGCATCCCCAAGTTCAGCATCTTCGACATCGTCGTCGTCAACCCGTATGCCGGCCCGTTGATACAGATCGCGTGAACGTCGCTGCTTATGATGTCCGGGGTGACACCCGAGGAAAGCATGGCTCGGGCGGTCTGGAAGGAGAAACTCCGTGCACCGTGTCCGAGATCAAGGAGCACACCTCGGCCCCGAGCCTCAACAAGCTGTGGAACCGGGCGACCATCCCCACCTAGCAGATTCCCCGATCCCCCCCGGAAGACGTGTGTGAGGAAATCACCCGGCCGTAGAAGGGGGATGAGCTCTTCGCCCAAGGGCGGAGGCGCTCCGAAGTGCACCATCATCGGCCTTCCCGCTTCCTCCGCCGCGCGTCGTGCCAGCAGCACAGGAACCGCATCGCGCGTGCCCCCACCGTCGAAGTTCGCGCGGACCTTGATCCCGATGAGGTCGGGGTACTCCGCCACCATCTGTACCGCGGCGGCGATGTTGCAGACGCGCACATCGGTAAGCTCACCGATCCGCAAGTCCGGCGTGGTACCGTGGAAGATCCCAGGAAAGGCGATGTTGAGGAACGCCAGGATTCTGCATCGTGACTTCTCCACCACGTATGTCCGAAACGCGCGGTAGTTTCCTGCTCCCGCGCTTCCGGCGTCCACCACCGTGGTCACACCGTCAGCCGCCAGGAGCGCGTCCGCCCGAACACCGATGGAGGTACCCCGCTCAAAGACGTGCGTGTGGAAGTCGATGAGACCGGGAACCACAATTGCATCGCGCACGTCCAGCACCTTCCGTGCGGACGCCTCTCGAATGCCCGTAGAGAGGGCCGCCACACGCCCTCCCTCTACAGCAACATCCGCCACGTCGTCGATCCCCCGTCCAGGATCGACGACGTGGCCTCCCTTCAGCAGCAGGTCATACAACACTTCATGTACCCTTGCGTGACAGAAGGGGAAACACTTCCTCCATCCCCAACTGCTCCAGACGCCCCTGTGTCGGACCACGATCGTCGAACCCTCGAAGCGCATAGTACTGATCGATGCGGCGCTGGATTTCCTCGTCTGCGATTGGCCGACCCGCGCTGTTGCCCTCTGCCAAAGGCTCCTTCAACCGCGGAGGAAGACCATCATTGCGGCGCGTGTAGCCCTGCCGGGCCGCGATCAACTTCCGCAAAGCGTAGTTGCGTTCGCCGATCTTGAGCATCTCGTCCGCCGAAAGCTCCATCCCGGTCATCATGGAAAGCCCGTGACGGATCTTGGCGAAGGGGTAGAATGCCCCCGCGGCCTTCCCCCAGGAGATGTTGGCACAGATGACCAGCGAGTTTGTGAAGGACATCACGTCCTCGAACACTTTGCACAACTCCGGTGTTCGCTCCCAGTCAAAGCGATCTTTCGCCTCCCGCACACCCAACTCTTCGATAGGCCCCTTCAGCGCGCCCACCATCGTGTCATGGAAGGCCTCAAGGTGCGTGGCTCCCCTTGGACTGGTGGCGTAGCTGATCCCCAGCCCCACCTTTCCTCGCGGCTCGTGGAGCGGCACCTCTTGACCTTTGATCTGAACAGCAAAGTCCACATTCCACTCCCGAGCCAGCTCATCGATGCCTCGAGCCAGCTGTCCCCCTAACCCTTTCCGGAACGCCATCTGGTCGATCAGTTCTAGCATCGCCTGAGCATCCCCCCAGGGAACGCGCTCCTCAATGACACCCTTCTCGCTGGCTTCCATGGCGAAGGCCACGCTGACACCCGCGCTTATGGTGTCTAGCCCGTAGGCATTGCACTTCTGATTGGCCAGAGCGATGGCTTCCAGATCGTCAACCATGCACAGTGACCCCAGCGCGCCCACGGTCTCGTATTCAGGGCCACCGTACGCGTCGGAGACTTCCTGGCCTTGGTACACCGTCTGCACAGCCCGCTTGCACACCACAGGGCAACCTGTGCAGGTTTCACGGCGCTTCAGGATCGTCTCGGCCATCCGCTGCCCGCTGATCGCACGCGCTCCCTCAAACGTACCGGTGGTGAAGTTGCGCGTGGGCAAGATGCCAAGCTCGCTGAGAGCTTCCACAGAGCCTGCAGAACCATACTTCCCCAGACTGTGGCTTGCCGGGTCCTCCATCAGCCAGCGCGCAAACTCCTTGTTGTAGGGTTTGATACGGTCGGGATCAGCGAAGGGCTTGTCCACACTACCACGGATGGCCACAGCCTTGAGTTTCTTGTCGCCCATGACGGCGCCGAACCCCGGACGCCCACAAGACCGACTGCGGTCATTCATGATGCAGGCGAACTTCACGAGGTTCTCCCCCGCGGGTCCGATACTGGAAACGCTTACCTTACCGTGCTTGTCGTTGAGCCAACGCTCCGTCTCAAGGACTTCTTGTCCCCAAAGCGTTGTGGCATCCAGAAGCTGTGGTCCGTCCTCGGAGAGCAGAAGGTAGACCGGGCGCTCGCTCTTTCCCCGGACCACGATGCCCTCGTAACCCGACCGACCAAGCTCGTGCGCGAAGAACCCTCCCGCGTACGAGTCAGAAGCGGAACCCGTCTTCGGCGAGATGCCTACAACAGCGTGGCGTCCGCTTCCTGGAAAGCCAGACCCCTGCAGGGGACCACCCGCGAAGATCAGACAGTTCTCCTCGCTCCAGGGGTCAACACCCTCTGCCAGGTTTTCCAACATCCAGCGAAGCGCGATCCCGTAGCCTCCCAAGTATAGAGAACACCACTCATCGGGGATCTCTCGCTCCTCGATCTTCCCTGAGGAGAGATCCACGTACAGATAGCGACCGAAGTAACCGTTCATCCGCTTCCACCTCCCGTGGTTGCCTGCGCGTTCTCGATGCGGAATGCCTCCGCGTGGCCGGGAATCACCGTGGTGGGCCCCCATGCACGCACCCGATCGAGGCTTCGGTTGATGCCCTCCCGCTGTTCTGGTGAGTACCAGTGGGACAATGCCCGGGAAACGTAGTCGGCCTTCGTCATCGCGGTATCCCCTAGGATCGCTGTACGCTCCTGCCCTGCAGTGACGAGCACGGAAACGCTTCCCACCGTGTGTCCCGGAGTGGGCAGGACCCGAACCCCCTTCATGAGTTCCAGACCGTCGCCCGTCATCGGTACCGTCTCCACGCCCCGCACCCGGTTCACCGTGTAGGCGTCGATGTGTTCGGGCCACGATGTTGCTCGAGCTTCCTCGAGCTCGCCTTCTCCCACCACCAGACGGCTGTCGGGGAACATACATGTGTTGATGAAGTGATCACCGTGGGCGTGGGTGACGACGACCCAATCGATGTCTTTGGGCCTCAGCCCATGGGCGGCAAGACTCCGTCCCAGAGTACCGTAGAACCCTACATGACTGTTCCCCGGATCCACGATGACGTTCTTTTCCCCCTGAATCAGCATCGTGTTACACACGGGCAGGAACCCCAGGTTGCAGTCGAAAATGGGCGTCTTCCCGACTTCGACCTTCAGAAGCTCGTCCATCCCGTCCAATGCGGCCTCCGGATGGGCGGCAAAGTGGTAGACGATGTTATCCTCCCACAGGCTGAACCGTAGGGTGATCGCCTTGATCAGCGTGGTCACGTTCGGTTCCGACATTCCCCCTCCTCGTTCACATCAACTCGGGGATCCAGGTGGCCCTGTGCAGCGCATCCCGCAGCTTCCCCGGAGACGCACAGTCCCCTACCATCAACACCCGATGCGGCGGAAGCCGCCGCAGCGCGGCATCCCAGAGCGTTCGCCGCGGGGCAAACCCAGCGGCGAGCACCAGTATCCCTAGGTTCAACGCCTGTGTGCGGCCCTCTGCATCCCGCAGACAAAGCTCCCCTTGCCTCACCCCGGTGACCTCACGATCCATCAGGATGGGAACACCCAGGCGCTTCAGGTTCCACAGGGTGACCGCACGGTTGTTGGGGTGTTCGCCGGCCAACAACATCTCTTGAGGTAGCCGTTCGACAATACGTACCTGCTTGCCCATCGACGCCAGATACCACGCCACCTCACAGCCGACCATCCCCGCACCAAGAACGACGACCTCATCGCCAAGGGCCTCCCCAGCCATCAGCGCCTGCGTTCCGGTGATCGCCTGGCCCGATTCCACAGCCTCACGTAACCCCGGGATGCCGGGGATTATGTAGTCGGCTCCCGTGGCCAGCACCAAGTGGTCGAGATCTGAGGGCAACACGTCCGCAAGGCGGTCCGGTGGCACTTCCTCCTCCAAGCGGACGCGCACGGGAGATGCCTGGAGCTCCCGCTCTAGCTGGAGCAGAAGGTGCCGGACGTCCTCTTTGAACGGGGGGAGACTCCCCGCCACCATATTCCCACCAAGCCGCTCTCCTCGTTCAATGAGATCGACGTCGTGCCCTCGACGGGCCGCCATTGCGGCGGCCTGCATACCGGCGGGTCCCGCACCGATCACCACAACCCGGGCGCGTTTGCGGGCAGGCCGTACGTCCTCCTGATCGCCACTGGGGCTTAGGAATGGGTTCACCGTACACTTCCACATCTCGCCCCGTGCCATCTGCAGGTGACATTCGTTGCAGCGGATGCACACCCGGATGTCTTCCTCACGCTGTTGCTGGGTCTTGGTCACCCATTCAGGGTCGGCAATCAACGCGCGGCCCAGCGCCAACATTTGGAGGTTCCCTTCGACCAGCGACCGTTCCGCGAACTCCGGCGTGTGGACGTTGGCCGCACCGATCACCGGCACATCGCCCACGTGGGCCTTGACGGCCTTGCCCAGAGCCAGCACTTCCTCCCGATCAGCGTACATCGGCCCCACCGACAGATACGCATGCCCGCCGAGACCGAACACTGCACTGGCAATATGTAGGTAATCGATGCCGCGCTCGACCAGATACTCAGCGATCTGCTTCGCTAACGGAAGCCGGATGCCTTGCTCCAGGTGCTCGTACGCGCTGAGCTTTATGCCCACCGGAAAGGAATCGCCACACACGTCCTTGATCCCACAAAGGATCTCGGACACAAAACGCATTCTGCCTTCGAAATCACCGCCATAGGCATCTTCGCGACGATTCAGGTGCGGGGAGATGAACTGTTCGATGAGGTCGTGGCCATGGGCAGCATGGAGTTCAACGCCATCGAAGTGGGCCCGCTTCGCCCAAGCGGCGGCCTGCACGAACCGCTCGACCAACGACTGAACCTCGGGCAGCGCAAGCTCTCGTGGCACCTCAGGGTACAGGCGACAGGCAATGGCGGACGGCGCAACGGGGGGTCTGCCCGTCACCGAACTCTCGGCAATACCTCCTTGGTGCGCCAACTGGAGAAAGATCTTCGCGCCGTATCGATGGACGGTCTCCGTCAACCGTGTGTAGCCTGGCACCATGCGGGGGTGGTACAACCCCATGGTTGTGGTACGCTGGCTCTCCTCCACAGCCGTGTTGGCCGTGATGATCAGCCCAACACCCCCCCGCGCCCGTTCGCGCATGAAGCTCATGCAGTATTCTGAGGGGGAACCGTCCTTCGTGGCGATGCCTGCCACACCCATGGGGGCTAGTGCCACACGGTTCTTCACCTCTACCGACCCCAGCCGCACGGGAGAAAGCAGCGTTCGGAACTCAATGGGTTTCTGCATATGTCCTTTCTTCTACCAGGGACGACAGCCCCTCGATCCCTGCGGTGTGCTCATTTCTCGGACCCGGCCAGCAATCCGCCGATGATCATCCTCTGGAACACAAGCGTGAGCAGGATGACCGGTAGCAACGCCAGGAACGCCGCGGCAGCCTGCTGACCGATCTGAATGTCCACTGTTCCCTTGTAGAGACCCAGCGCAACGGTCAGGATGGGGAAGTCCGCGCTCGTGAACACAAGTGGCGTCAAGAACTCGTTCCACGAAAGGATGAACCCGAAGATGAACGTGGCAACAAGACCCGGGATGGAGAGCGGAAGGAGCACACGGAAGATCAACTTGCGGAGGCAGCAGCCATCGATGCAGGCAGCAGCCTCGAGGTCGGCGGGCACCTTCTCGAAGAAGCTCTTGAGGATCCAGATCATGAACGGTGTCATGAACGCGGCATACGGGACGATCAACGATATGAACGTGTCCACAATGTCAAGCTGCACCACCCAGACGAACAGCGGGATGACGAATAGGATTGCCGGCAACATATAGACTGCGGTAAGACCCATTAGAATGCCCTGTTTCCCCCTAAACTTGAGCCGTGTGATCGCATACGCAGCCATCGCCGCCAGGGCCATGGAGAGCAGACTGGCGCTCACCGAGAGGATGAAGCTGTTCCTCGTAGCCTCAACAATGGGCACGATGTGCCCAGGCCTCATCACTTCTTGATAGTGATCAAGGATGATGTACGTAGGGAACAGGTTGAGATCACGACCACGAACATCTGCCTGTCGTTGGACACTGGTGAGGAAGATGTTGTAAATCGGGAAAAGCATGACCACGACAACGGTGATGGCGGCGAGGTACTTCCCCACTGTCATGACCCGCCGCACGAGTCTGTGGCTAGACACGCTGCCTCCTTGCCGTCCTGTCCACGGACACGAAGCGTCGGGCCAGGGCACCCAACAGCACCACGAACAGCGTCAGGAGCAACAGCACGTAGGCGATTGCCGAGCCTCGATCAAGCCGGAAGAACTCGAAACTCTCCCGGTACACAAGGTAGTTGAGCGTGGTCGTGCCCCACGATGGCCCTCCCCCTGTGAGGACGAAGATCTCTCCGAACACCTTCAGCGTCCACACGAACTGGATGAGCGCGGTCGGGATCAGCACCGGCATCGTCAGAGGAAGGGTGATGAACCTGAACCGCCGCCATCCGTTGGCACCATCGATGTCCGCCGCCTCGTACAACTGATGAGGGATCGTCTGCAGCGCAGCCAGCAGGAACAGCGTGATGAAGGGGATGATCCTCCAAACAACCGCGAGCATGACCACGTGCAACGCCAACGTGGCGTCGCCAAGCCAGATCACGTTGCGGGAGATGATGCCGAGGTGCCTCAGAATGCTGTTGACCATACCGATCTCGGCGTGGAACATCTGCTCCCACATCACTCCCGCCACCACCTGCGGCACCGCCCAGGGGAGCAACACCGACACACGCACGATCGAACGTCCCACGAACTTGTGCGTCAGCAGCACAGCGATGGGAAACGAAATCAGGATCCCCATCCCTACGGTCACCACACCAAAGTACAAGGTCCGGAGCGTCGCATCCAGGAACCGTGGATCTTGAAACGCTCTAACGTAGTTGTCGAGGCCGACGTAATGCGAGACAGAGAAAGTGACAACATCGACCCGGCCAAAGCTGAATAACAACGTCTGGATCGCCGGGAAGATGTAGATGCCCGCTACAAGGATCAACGCGGGGAAGACCATCGCCGGCCAGTACTTGTTCAGACCTACCATCCGTACATCCTCCGTTCGTCCGCTGAACCTACCACCCAGTAGGCGGCGGCGGGGAGGGGACAGGCATCCGCACCGCTTGCATCACATCCGCGTGCGCAGACACCCGTCCCAACCCGCCCTTTGGGAAACCCGGTCAACCCGGGGTTCGTTCACAGGAGGTTGTCAGTTTCGCACTCGCTCGATCTCGCGCTCTGCGTCCTGCAGCGCCCGCAAGGGTGTCTTCCGACCCATAACTGCGTTGAGGATCTCAGCCTGCAAGATCGACGTCCACTCCGTGTAATCAGCCGTCATATACGTACTGGTGGGATACTGGTAGACTTCAAGGATAGCCGGAGCCTGAGGCTGGTTGGCCACAACATCAGGGTCGACCAGGAGGTCCTCCCAGATCGGAATCCAGCCACTCGTCATACCCTGTATCTTCTGCATCTCATAGGATGCGGCGAAAGCGATGAACTCCCAACCCAGATCGGGGTTCTGAGCCAGCGTGGGCACACCGAGGAACTCCGACCCATCGGTCGATGCGCTGGTCTTGATCGCCGGCATCGGTGCCCATCCCACATCGTCCGGGAAGGCAGAGGTGTCCGGATCCATGGACAGGCCCACCACGAACGGCCATGTGAAGATCATGCCGCGCGTACCGTCCCAGAACGGTGCCGCCGAGTCAAACACCCACGTGTACGTGACTGCAGCAGGATCGATAACCTTGTGCACGTTGTACAGATCGTACATTGCCTGAAGCGCCTCAACGCACGCGTCCGACGTCAGGAGCAGGGTACCGTCGTCAGCGATGACATCGCCACCGCGAGCCTGCACCTCGTACATGAACTGGAAGCGGGCATGGTTCACCCCTGCCCAGGCGTCCACGTACCCGTAGTATTCAACCCCGTCCTCTTCGAACGTCATTGCCTTGGCATATTCGATGAACTCTTCATAAGAACTCGGGTTCTTATGCCACTCATAGGGAGCATCGGGGTCGAGCCCCACGCGCTCCATCAACTGCTTGTTCCAGATGAGGATAGGCGCGCCGATCGTGATGGGGATGCTGTAGCTCTTGCCCTCGAACTCACCGGCCTCGAACGAACCAAGCACGAGGCCTTCCTTCTCCGGACCCCAGAGCGCATCAGCCCGCTCCGAGAGGTCGGCGATCCAGCCCCGCCCGGCCAACTCCTGGACAAGCGTGGCAGTCAGGAACACCGCATCCCAAGGTGAGCGTCGGGCGATGAACGAGCTGACCAATTTCGTCCTCAGGTCGGTGCTCGTGACCAGCTCGATGTCCACGGCAATGCCGAACTCCTCCTCAAACACCTCAGCGGCGTCGAACAAGTAGTCCATGTGCGAACCGAGCAATACGCGAATCTGCTCCTGCCCCGAAGCCACCATGGCAACCGACAGGGCCAACGTGACGATGATCAGCATTACGCCACTTAGCTTTCCAATCCTCATTAGATGGTCCCTCCTTCGGCTAGTTGGACAGGGGGGTCACCCCTGCGCTTTCGTGGTAGCGGCACAACGGCTACCCTGCTTCCTTAGGCGTCCGTATCACCTCCCCACAGACGAAGGCAAGCGGCTTCCCCCGGTTGAAGCACCTGTCGTCCTGTGGAAGTCACCGCCGCCAAGCCGTTCCGCACGCTTCGCCGAGCGGACCTCGAAGCCAAGCAACCTCTCAGCTGACAGATGTATTATAGCAGTCCCCAGAGACACCGCCAAGACTGGCAAGAACACGCTTGGAGAACACCACGAGGACACCGCTCACGGGCGTCCACCGGCTTCAACCGCTGAACGCCTTCCACACCATGTTCGCCGCCCCGTAGAGCATCACAATCCCGAACATCCGCCGCAGCCACAGCTGCGAGATCCTTGGAGCCACGTAGCTCCCGATCTGCGCCCCCAGGATGATGCCGATGGCCAAGGGAACGGCAAGATCGAACCGAGGATTCCCCTGAAGAGTGTGCTGCACGAGGGCCGACATAGCCGTAGGGCCCATGACGAACAGGCTCGTCGCCACGGCTACGATGATCTCGGCTCCCAGAAGGAGCGTGACCGCCGGGACCATCACGATACCCCCCCCGATTCCGAAGAATCCGGAAGCCGTCCCCGCAACGAGACCCACAACCAACACCGGAACCGGCCGGTAGACGAGCCGGCCGTCGGCCGCCTCCCGCTGGAACCTCCGCGCCAAGTCCTTGGGGGACTTCCCCCACAGCATGAGCACGGCCACATACGTCAACAGGCCACCAAACGCGACGGCCAGAGCCTCGCTGGACACGAACTCCGTGAGGTAGGCACCCAACCAACCTCCCACCAGGGCTGTCGGGATGAGCATGAATCCCAGCCGGAAATTCACCTTGCGCTGCCGACCGTACCCAATCGTGCTCGAGATGCTGTTGAACACGATGGCCGCCAGACTTGTACCCACAGCAACGTGCGTTGAGGGCACGAACACGAGTGTCAGAAGAGGAACCATGAAGATGCCGCCACCCACGCCGATCATGCTGGCAAAGGAACCGATGCCCACCGCTGCTATACCCAGCAAGAAGTAGTCCATTACCCCTCTTTCCCGCTCTCCTCAGCCTGCGGATCACAGACCACGGGCACGCAGTACGGCCCCACCGGGAAGACCGCCAGCCGTTGCCCGGGTTCCAACAGCACATCGAGGAGACCCTGTACCGATTGCTCGATCACCCCGCTGTGCACCGAATGCCCTGTCACGGAGAGTTGCGCCAGTTCGTCGGCGTCGATGCCATCGGTGATGAAGTGGAGATTCTCCTGGCCTACCTTCGCCAAAGCACGCACATGCATATGCACTTCCCACTGATCGACGACGACACCTCTGCGATCCCGGGCCCACTCGGGGAAGGTCCACCAGCGCCCCGCAAACGATGTCAGCAGTGCTCTGTACGAGGCACT
The DNA here is from genome assembly GCA_003551325.1 of Candidatus Acetothermia bacterium. GTDB lineage: Bacteria > Bipolaricaulota > Bipolaricaulia > Bipolaricaulales > Bipolaricaulaceae > B1SED10-245. The sequence goes on from PUMK01000138.1 coordinate 11,843, forward strand.
CCCAACACCTTCGGAGCACGCACCCAGGGCAATCACCGTCCCGCCGCGCTCCACAGCGGGGAGACATGAGACGAAACCTTTGACACACTGATAAAATGTGGCGTCCAACGGATAGCCACCGCTCGAGGTGAGCACAACAGGATACACGTCTTCAACGGGAATACAGGCTGCACCGCGCACCATTTCCACCGCCGCCTCATGACTGTGACCAAGCTCCCCGGCGAAAGCACCCACCACGCGTCCTTGAAGGTCGCATACGAGCTGGAGGGAAAGGTCCACAGGGACGAGCCGCGCGACCGACATGGCCTCGTCATGAAGGGGGTTACCGCAGAGCTGGCCAGGTCGGGCCCGGCGATCCTCAAGAAAGGGGAAGCCGTGGAAGGACCGTACGGTGTCGAGTCCGCACAGTCCGGGACAGATGGACTTCCTGCCTCCGGAGAAGCCAGCCATGAAGTGCGGTTCCACAAGTCCGGTGATCATGCGCAGTCCGGCGTCAACGAAGCGCCTGTTCAACCTCACACGCTCGCCCGACCATGTGCAGCCAGGGAGCTCCACCAGCTGTCCGTCGTCCGAGGCATCGTGATCCACAACTTCCACGCGATCCAACACCTCCTGCCCCAACATGTGCCTCTTCTCATCATTGGTGGTGGGCCGGTGAAAACCTGTGGCGATGAGCACCACGATCTCCTCAAGGTGTACGCCGAGCTGGCATAGCGCATCGATGACAGCCGGAAGAAACGCAGCATAAGGCATCGGCCGCGTGATGTCGGACACGACGATCACGACCTCACCCACCCGTCGCCGGGCAACAGCCTCAGCAAGGGACGCGCCGTGTCCAGGGGCACGAAGCGCCTCCATCACCAGCGTGTCCGCAGAAGAACGCGGTCGCGGGAAGCGTGCCGTGAACACCCTCCTCCCGTCAGGCACGTCCACTCCCAGCTCACCGATACCGTAGCGAAGTCCGATTCTCACGCGTTCCTCATGCCGAGCATCGACCCAAGCGCGTGCAACCCCTGACACATCACGCCACACATAGCTCGATGATCAGGGAGACGTAGAACCGCAAGGCACACTCTAGTTGCGCGATTTCCACGTACTCATCGCGCCCATGCGCCTGAGCGATGTCACCGGGGCCCACGACAACCGTAGGGATGCCACGGTCAGACAGCCATGCCCCATCTGTCCCATAGGGAACACCGCGCACTGCGGTCGGTAGCCTCATCCCGTCCAGCAATGCCTGCACCGAAAGGACGAGAGGATGGTCGGAGTGTGTCTCCATAGGGCCCATGTGCCGCCGCTCAGAGGCCGGGCCAACCCGTGCCACGATGCCTTCCCGCCCCCTCAAGGCTCGTTCCACCGCTCTACGCACCTCTTCACGAGCATCTTCGCCTGTCTCTCCTGGGAGCCGCCGCCGATCGATGGTGATCACACAACAATCTGGAACGACGTTGGGCACAACACCGCCGCGTATCGTACCCACACTGAGCGTAGGTGTTCCCAACAAGCTATGCGGTGTGCGGGCGGACAACACCTCACCCAACTCCTCAAGAGCGTGCACCACAGCAGCAGCAGAAGTAACCGCGTTAGCGCCTGCGGAAGGCTTGCTCGCATGAGCAGCCCTCCCGGCAAGCTCTACCTTGATCCACTCAACGCCTTTGTGGGCAATCACCGGTTGCATGCCTGTAGGCTCACCCACAACGGCCATCTCGGCCCAGCCGCCCTTGTCCAGGAAGGCCCGCGTGCCAATGCCCCCGATCTCCTCGCCCGCGACCCCGGCAAGGCACACACCGCCTCGAAGTGGCGTTCGAATACGGGAAAGGGCGATCATGGCAAGCGCCATCGCTGCCACGGCCCCCTTCATGTCCACGCTACCCCTGCCGTAGACCCGCGCTCCCTCGACCCAAGGCGCTTCCTGACCCGGTGTGGGCGCCACGGTATCCAAGTGGCCATTGAGAAGCAGCACCGGAGGCCGATCAACCGGTCCGATACGAGCCAAGAGATTCGTATGTTTCCCGAAACCTAGGGGTTGGAGTTCTGTGGCGATGCCTTCGGCCGCAAGACGTTGCCTAAGCTCTTCCGCCACTTCCTGCGTTCCGACCTCTTCATGGCTGGGCACGGTCACCAAGTCACGGGTGAGTGTTACGAGTTCGCCCTCACCAATGGCCGTAAGTGCCCGCTCAACCCGTCCGTGCTGCACGCGCGTTCGACGTCCCGGAGCGCCGCAGGGGCTTCAGGTAATCGCCTGCTCGTTCTCGCGATCGAAGAGGTGCATTCGCTCGGTGACCGCTTCCAGGGTGATGTCCTGTCCGTGACTGATCGGAAGGTGCGGATCCAGTTTGGCAACCATCTCGTCGCCAGCACAATCCGCGTAGACGATCTGCTCATCACCCAGAGGCTCACGCACCCTTACACGCGCGGGGAACTGCATCTCCTCCCTGGGTTCGCGGATCATCTCGGGGGTGCGGATGTCTTCAGGACGGATGCCCATGATGACGTCCTTGCCCGCGTAGGCCTTAACCTCATCGGTGATCTTCTCCTCGGGGAACGCCAGCTTGAACCCCTTGCCTTGCACGTACAGACGGCCGTCGTCCTGCACAACCTTAACGTCCATGAAGTTCATCGCCGGGGAGCCGATGAAACCAGCCACGAACATGTTCGCCGGTTGGTCGTAGATCGTCTGGGGCCCATCGTATTGCTGAACAAGTCCATCCTTCATCACCGCGACGCGGTGACCCAGGGTCATCGCTTCGGTCTGGTCATGCGTAACGTATACCGTGGTGGTCTTCAGCCGATCGTGCAGCTCGGAGAGCTCCGCGCGCATCCGGACACGAAGCTTGGCATCAAGGTTGGACAACGGTTCGTCAAACAAGAACACCTTCGGATCACGGACGATGGCACGACCCAGCGCCACCCGCTGCCTCTGACCTCCCGACAACTGTCGTGGCTTTGAACGTAGCTTATCACGAATCCCAAGAAGGTCCGCTGCCTCATGGACCCGCTGCTCAATCTCCTTTTTGGGAACTTTGCGTAGCTTGAGGCCAAACGCCATGTTGTTGTACACGTCCATGTGGGGGTACAGCGCGTAGTTCTGGAAGACCATGGCGATATCTCGGTCCTTGGGTGGGATATCGTTGACGACACGCTCGCCGATGAAGATCTCACCCAGGGTGATATCCTCCAAGCCAGCCACCATGCGGAGCGTGGTCGTCTTGCCGCAACCCGAAGGCCCCACAAGCACCACAAACTCCCCGTCCTGGGCTTCCAGATTCACGTTATCCACCGCCGTGAAGCTGCCGAACTGCTTGCTGATCTCCTTCAGTTTGACCTCAGCCATGAGCACCTACCTCCTTGGACTCCGTACTATAACCCATCACCCGAGACACCTCCCCAGCTCCGTCGACCACGGCCTTCACGAAGAGGTCCAGCGGGTCACGTTCCAATCGCACACTCGCCACCGACACGGATAACCCAGCCACAACAGTACCCCGGTAGTTACGAATGGGCGCCGCCACACATGCATGGCCTTCGTAGAGCTCTTCAACGTTCAGCGCATGGCCTCGGCGCCGTACCTCCGCAAGCTCCTGCCGAAGCATCGCCGGATCCGTGATGGTCCTTTGGGTACTCGCAGGAAGCTGCCCTGCCTCACATATCCGTGTGGTAGCCTCAATGTCAAAGGCTAGCAGCACTTTCCCCTGCGCCGTGCAGTGCGCGGGAACACACTGGCCGATCGCCGCAGTATGAAGCACACTCGGGGACAACTCCTCGCGATCCAAAAACAACACCTGATTTTCGTAGAGAACGCCCAGGTGCGTATTGGACGAAAGCTCGCGGGCCAAGCGTTTCAGCACGGGCTTGGCTTGCTCACGGATGTCCAGGCGAGCAAGGAGATGGTGAGCTTGGCTCAGGACGCGTAGACCAACTTGATAGCGCTTGGTAGCAGGGTCGCGTTGCAGGTAACCGTAACGCAGCAGCGTGGTGACAATGGGGTAGATGCTGCCCGGTCGTGCTCCGAGGGCGTCGGCCATCTCCGTCAGAGATAGGTCCTCGCACTCCCCGTCAAACATCCCCAATAGACGAAGGGCCTTCGCCAACGAAGTGTTGAGGTACCGATCTCTCGATGCCATGGTCGCAGGTCCACTCATTGATGCCGGAAAGGCACGAAGAGTATAGCACATCCGCATCCTCGCGTCACCCACCTCCAACTGGAGGGAAAAACGTGAGAGAATCACCATCGTGTAACTCGGCTTCGAGTCCGCCGGAAGTACCCACATTGCGGCCGTTGACGAACACATGCAAATGGTCTCGCAGCGCTCCACGGTCGAACATCAGAGAATGTAGCTGTGGCAGGGATTCAGCCAACGCCTCCAGCGCTTCCGCCACTGTGGCTCGGTCCTGCAGTTCAAGGACGTGTTGATCCCGTCCTGCGGCCGCACGAAACTCCCCGAACAGCTTGACCAGGACTC
>PUMK01000144.1 GCA_003551325.1 Candidatus Acetothermia bacterium
ACACGGTGACGCAGGCCGACGAGGAGCGGGACATTCGGCCCTTGGCGGCGAACGTTGGCGCCGAGGCCTACTACGATTACCAAGGAGTTCCGGGATATTCGAGCCAGAATGAGGATCTGGTGCAGAATCGCGTGAGCAAGGTGTTTCTGTACCGTGACCCCAATGGTCGTGTGTACCTGTTTATGGTGCACGGTCCGCCGGAGGCGACCAGCAGTGCGGAGTTCCGCGTGGCCAACGTGCCTGACCGCGCCGATTGGGTCGTGAAGGATGACCCGCCGAACGTCGATCCAAACGATGTCTATGATCTGGCGGCGGAGCGGGTCCGCTGGAACTGGGGTGGCAACCGAACCGACGGGGGTGTGCTCGGACCGCTGGGAAGCGACTTCGAGATCACGCTGACTCCGATCGAGTTCCCCGGGGCCCAGGAGCTCGTGTTCCTCACAGGTGACGCAGATGCGCCGCAGAGGATCACGTTGAACCGAAGGGACGCGATCGTCATCGCGCATACGAGCCGGCAACCTCCAACAGCTCGGTTTGATGCCTCGCCGGTGGAGCCCCGAGCACGCCAGGAGATCGTGTTCGACGCGGCTGCAAGCGACCACGATCCCGACCTGCGCATTGTCGAGTACAGGTGGGACTTCGGTGATGGCGTGACGAGGACAACCACGGAGCCCAGGACCCGTCATGTGTACACCGAGGGCGCCACCTACGAGGTGAAGCTCACGGTTGTCGACAACGAGGGTCGAACCGATACACGCAGTGCGTCGCTGTACGTGAGCACCATCACTGTGACCGCGACCCGGTCGATTTCCACGATGGAAGCTCTGCCGGGGATGACCTTCCTGGTTACGGTGCGCATTCGTGCGGAGCAGGACCTCGTGGGTGTGGGACTTGAAGAATCGCTTCCCGTAGGTTGGGAGGTCACACCCAAGGAGTCGGCCGGTGCAGTCTTCAACCGCCCGGCAACGCAGTGGGTGTTCCTGGACACGATTCGCGCAGGGGCTGAGCGGGTGATCAGTTACGAGGTCACTGTGCCCAAGGCGGAGGAGATGACGGCTCTGAGGCTCCCTCAGCGCTTCTGTATCACGGGGATCTTCCAAGCCAAGACGCCGGACTTCGAGATCGAGGTGGGCGGAGAATCCTGTCTCGTTGTTACGGATTGTCTGTCCATCGTCACCGCGATCGCGCATCTCGTACCGGCCAGGAATCCCGGTGACCGCGACGGTCTGGATCTCCGTCTGTCGGAATCGATCACCAAAGAGCAGTTGGCCCGAGCGGGCGAACTCTGGCGGACCGATCAGGCTGTGGTCGGAACCTGCGGAGAGCGGATCAGCCTTTCGATGCTGAAGAAGCTGGCCGCTTACGCGGAGTCCTGCACACCGGTGGACCAGCCCTTCCCCGAGCTTCCGCGGCCGGATCTACGAGCGGTGCGGACGATCCTGGCACCTATCCCCTGTGAGGGTGTGGTGATGGGCTTCTACGATGCTTCCGGGAAGCCCTTGGGCAACAAGTTCACGGTCAAGGTGGAGATCACCTCTGATGTGGACGTCATGGGTGTGGGTTTGGATGAGGAACTCCCTGTGGGTTGGCGGGTGACGCCGCTTCAGAATGACGGGTTCATCTACAAACCCTCGACGAACGAATGGGCCTATCTGGGCACGGTGAAGGGTGGCCACACCAAGATCATCATCTACGAGGTGGAGGTTCCGCCCACCACGACGGTGGAGGCCCCGCCGAGCGATGACTGCCGCGTGCTGTCGGCCGAGCCGATTGTCGGCCGCGCAGATACGGGACTCCCATGCGTGGAGGTTGACGTACGGGGTGACTCCAGGGTGGACCTCACCGATTGTCTGGATGTCATCGTGGCGATATCGCGGTGGGATGTCAGACAGGACAAGATCGATCTTCTCCTTTCGGACAAGATCTCCTTCGAGCAGGTCCAACGGGCCGTGGCGTTCTGGTTGGAGGGTGAGAAGGTGCCACGCACCTGCTACCCGAGCAAGGTGGACTACGAGACCTTGAAGCAGATCGTCGCTATGTGGCTAACGGGCACGCCCATCTGTGACGTTCTGCCCGGAACCCCGCCCGAGGTGTGCGAGGGACGTTGAGTACGAAGTGGGCTGATCTTCCTTGAGTGTTAAGGCGGGGGCCGGGCCTGATGAGGGCCGGCTCCCGCCACGCTGTACAGATGCGAAGGGGGGATGGAAGATGCGCACGACAGCGATACTCGCGGTGGTTCTGCTGGTGGGGATGGGGGCGATGGCGAACATGGTCATCACGGCTTCTGAACCCTATCCCGATCCCGGCACGATGGTGGCCTTCCAGCTTGAGGGGGCGCCTGAGGGAGCAACCTTTCGTTGGACGCTTGGTGAACACGGTACTTCCGAACGGAGCGAACGGTGGTTGCGGTGGGTTGTCCCCGAGGGCTATCACGTTGTCGAGGTCGAAGCGCTGCGCGACGGCAGCGTCTTGGCCCGGGCACGGTATGGCCTGCTGGTAGATTGGCAGCTCGGTGCGACACGCACTGTGACACAGGAGCGCAACCACTTGGAGGTAAGGATCACGGTGAGGGTGAAGAAGACGGTTACCGGAGGGCTCTCACTGATCGAGCGGACACCGGAGGGCTGGGCAGCCGGGACCCCGGTTACGGATGGGGATCTCAGCACACGAGGCGAGGACGGGAGACTGTACACGAGTTGGTGGAGCCGGCTTGAGGAAGGCACACAGACGTACTGCTCATACGCTCTCTATCCTGACGCTTCGGGCCGCAGGGCCGAACTCTCGGGTGAAGTTGTCGCCTACATCAACGGCGAACGTGTTGAACGCCCTGTAGGAGGCGAACTGACTTCTCAGTGAGGTTTCGATGCCAGAGAGGATCCGGTAGGGCGGGGGCACGAGGGGCCCCCGCTGTTGTTGTCGTTGTTCCCATGCACACGTGTTGCCCTCAGGATAAGATCTTCTCTTGAGGAGGATCGATGGATAACAAGCTCAAACCTCAGGCACTGCGTCGGCGTTGTGATGGCCAATCGATGCGTTTCGGCACGACTGATGAGCTTACTCCGCTCGACGGGATCGTTGGTCAGGAGCGAGCCCTGGACGCGCTGAACGTTGGCCTGAGGATCAAGGATAATCGAAATCGTTACAATATCTTTGTCTCCGGTTCTACTGGTCTTGGTAAGACCTCGGCCGTGTCCTACTTCCTGCGTACGATGTCGCGCGAGCAAGAGGCTCCGCCGGACATCTGCTACGTGCACAACTTCCAGTCTCCTCAGCAGCCGCGATACCTCTTGTTGCCTCCTGGGCGAGGCCGTGAGCTGCGGCAAGATATGGAGCGCTGTGTGGAGTTTCTTCGCCGTGAGCTCCCGAAAGTGCTGGAGTCCGAGGAGTTCAAGGCTCAGGCCAAAGAGGAACGGGACCGTTTCAGTTCCGAGCGGGACCAGTTGTTCCAGGAACTCGAGCAGAAGGCTCGTGAGCTTGGTTTCACAGTGCAACGGACGCCGGTGGGTATGAACACAATACCGCTGAAGAACGATGGCGAGCCTTTCTCCCAGGAAGAGTACGCGGCGCTGTCCGAGGAAGAACAGACCGAGATCCTTAAGCGCCAGGAGGAGCTTCAGGAAGCCATGCGTGAGGTCTTCCAGCGCCTGGGCCAGCTTGAGGAAGGATGGCAGGAGTCGCGCAGAAAGCTCACTAAGCGTGCGGCCCAGTTTCTCATTGAGCCGCGGTTCTGTCAGTTGTCCGCGAAGTACGGCGCTTTGGAGCGGGTTCTGAAATTCCTGCAAGAGGTGCAGGCGGACATCGTAGAGCACGTGGAGGAGTTCC
>PUMK01000289.1 GCA_003551325.1 Candidatus Acetothermia bacterium
AGGCAGCGTACGCTCCTGCACGAGCCGCTCCCGGTGGGGAAGTGGAGTATCATGGCGCAGTTTGTGGAAGGAGGGCTTGTGAACGAGGGCAAGGTGTTGGTCATCGGCGCCGGTATCGCCGGCCTATCTGCCGGTTCGTACCTTCAGCGTAACGGGTACCAAACGGAGATCTTCGAGGCGCACTCGCTCGCCGGAGGCCTGTGCACGGCGTGGCGCCGCGGGGAGTAGGTGTTCGACTACTGCATCTACTGGCTGATGGGCACGAAGCCCGGCACCGGCTTCGATCAGATCTGGGACGAGCTCGGCGCCTTGGAGGACGAACACGGCCCCCGGCCGAGATCAGGAACTTCGAGGAGTTCAGCCGTGTCGAGTTTCCCGACGGAGAGGTCGTGCGGTTCTACGCCGACCTGGACCGGCTAGAAGCTGAGCTTCTGCGGGTGGCCCCCGAGGATCGCCGGCAAGTCCGCAAGCTCGTTCACGGACTCAAGCGCTGCGCCGGCTTCGCTGTCCCTGCGGTGACCGATAGCTGGGGACGCCTCGATTGGCTGCGCTTTGCCGTTCGCAACCTGCCGGCTCTCCTCCAGGTGCGCGCGTACGCTGCGACGCGAATGGAATCCTGTGCGGCCCGCTGGAAGAGCCCCCGCCTGCGCCAGGCGCTGTCCTCTGTAATCCCCGGTTCCTGGAGCGCAATAGCACTTTTGTTCGGCCTGGGCGTCGCCCACGATTACTCCGATCACCTCACGGACTCATCCTGGCTCTCCCCGAGCCCTTCGTCCTGGCCGACGACTCAGAGCACCGCTATGTGAGCGTCAACGTCCACAACTACGACCGTACGCTGGCCTCGAGCGAAAAGACGCCGCTCACAGTCATCCTTCACACCTGGAACGACGGTTACCGGCGGGATCTGGCTGCGCGGGACCGCGAGCGCTACGACCGGGAGAAAGAGCGCATCGCCCAGCAAGTCATCGACCTTTTGCAGGGCAGGTTCCCCGGACTGCGCGAGGCGGTGGAAACCATCGACGTATCCACGCCGCATACCGTGCACCGCTACACGAGCAACTGGCACGGGAGCTTCGAGGGCAGCGCCCCACCCCGCAGGCGTTGAGCACCCAGCTGCCCAAATCGCTCCCCGGCCTGGACAGATTCCACATGATCGGCCAGTGGACTACCCCGGGGGGAGGACTCCCTCCCGCAGCCAAGGACGGGCGCGATCTGGCCCTGCGCCTGTGCCAGCGCGACGGAAAGGCCTTCGTCTCCACTTCCCGCTGAGCCGGTGACTCCCGCCCGCCTCCGCGGGCCTGTTGAGTGCCCGTTGCATGCACCTGCCTGTGAGCCCCCCTCCTTCACCGAGCCAGCTCCTTGGCCTTGGCCGTGGCAGCCTCAACGGCTTTGATGAGCGCCACGCGGATGTTGCCCTCCTCCAGGGCCATGAGTCCGTTGACGGTAGTCCCGGCGGGGGTAGTGACCATATCCTTGAGCAGCGCCGGATGCTCGCCCGTCTCCAGCACCATGGCGGCCGCGCCCAGGATGGCTTGCGCGGCCATAACCGTGGCCAGCGAGCGCGGCAGCCCTACCTTGACCCCGCCCTCGGCCAGAGATTCGACGATGATGTAGCCGTAGGCGGGACCGCTACCCGAGAGCCCCGTGACCGCTTCCATTAGCTCTTCACTGTCGATCTCCGCCACTCGGCCCAGGGCAGAGAAGATCTCCTTGGCCATAACCATATGCTCGAGATGCGCCTGCCGGCCCGCGCAGAGTACGGTCATGCCCTGACCGATAAGGCTGGGCAGGTTGGGCATAGCGCGGAGTACGGGCACACCTTCTTGTAGCCTGTCCTCGACGAAGCGCGTGGTGATCGCCGCGGCGAGGGTCAGCACTACCTGATCGGGCGTGATCACCGGCTTGAGCTCCTGCAGGAGCCGCCCCATCCCTTGGGGTTTGACAGCCAGCACAATCAAATCCGCACCCTCGACCGCCGCTGTATTGTCCGTCGACACCCGTATCCCGTGTTGTCCTGCTGCGCTCTGTGCTGACTCCTCGTGCGCAGTTGTCCCCACCAGGCATCCCGCCGGCACAACACCGCTTCTGCTCAGGGCACTGCACAGCGTGCCGCCCAGCTTACCCACTCCGATCACCGCAATGCGTTTGTCCATTTTTCCACGCCCCGTTCTATACAGGCAGTGTACCCCACTTTCTCTCAGCCACTCACCGGCTCCTCATCACCCCAACTCTAGGGACTCAGCTGCCCCCAACCCAGGGCCAGCCGCTGGGGATGCTCCCGCACTTCGACCGAGCGATCCGCCCTCGCCAGCCTCTATCTTTCTTCTTCTCTACCACGCAACATCGGGGACCGTCGCCGTAAGAAAACCCCGCCCGGCGAGCGCAAGAGAGCGGTTAGTCGTCCTCGTTGAGGCGAAGCTGCACAGAGTACCGTCCAGTCTCCCCTTCAGCGTACGTATTGGCCAGGACGTAGTACATCCCCGTCTCGGGCAGAGAAGAACTCAACCGGGCATCTGTACGCCCGCCGCTGTCGTCATCCACAGCGAGAACCTGGCGCTCGTCATCGTACAACCACAGGTACGCGTCCACATCCTTCGACATCATGCTCACGGTGACCCGGTCACCCTCCATTCCTCTGAAAGAGAACAAGTCGTACGGAGTGCCATCGTCGAGCCGCTGAGACCCATCCGTCAGCGTTCCGTGCACCCAGCCCTCTGGGGACAGGCCAATCGCCGACGCCCAAGGTATAGCGGGCTCACGTCCCCCGTGTCCCCCCACCCACATGAAGATCTGCGCCTCAGGGTCCACGGTGCTGAACAGCCCGCCCAACGCCTCCAGCAATGCGCCGCGGGTTCCCGGGCCCTCGACGAACTCGGGCACACCGTATACAAGGCTCTGCGGATCCTCGAGAATCACCGTCTCCTCCGGCCCCGGCCCGGCGAGCACGGTCATCCTCTCCGCTGCGAACCCCTGGGACAGGAGCACAGCGTAGATCAGAGCGAGGTCGTTCCAGTCGGCAATTGAATCGCCGTCCCCCACGAACAAAAGCGCGTAGCGCTGTTCAGTCACAACCGAGGTTCCCCCTGCGTGCCATCCCAGCCCGACCTCGGCTCCCCGCCCCACAGAGACCCACTGGGCGTGCTCCGGCGGATCGACTAAACTCTCTCCGGGACAGATCTTCGACTGCGTAACCGGACCCCCCGGGCGGGCCGGACCGTCGTCGCGGGCCAGCTCCCACACCTCGAGCATGGACAGGGCCTCTTCGCCCGTCCTCGCCAGCCCCCTGGCCACCACGGAGGCGAAGTACCCTTGGGGCTCCTTCAGGCCCGCTCGGCCAAGGCAGATGACCGAGTCCGTGGTCACCGCTCGCCACGCCAACTCGTCGTGGCGGCTGGCGCTCATCAGCGCGACATCACCCGTCCCCTGCAGCGCCTGTTCCAGGTCGTCGAGCATCCCTCCGCTGAAGCACTGGGTGAACACGAACACGAGGCTCCCGTACTCGCGGTCCGCGACAAGCTCACCAGCGAGCGCCGCCACCTCGTCATCGTAGACCCTGCCGCCGTCGTAGCACTCGATGTAGCTCAGCCACCCCTCTGGCTGTGGCAGGTACTCCCCGGCACACCCCGCCCCGAGGGCCAGCACCAGGAGCCCGACAAGCCCCACACCGAATCGCCTGATCACAAAGCGGCCTCCTTCTCGTTCTCTACGAACCATCATACCCCCTCTAGGCCGAATGCCTAGCCCAGCGTCGACCGCTCCGCTGGGGGGAGGGCGATGCCTCGCAGCAAGCGGCCCAGGATGTCCGTTCCGCTGATGACCCGG
>PUMK01000128.1 GCA_003551325.1 Candidatus Acetothermia bacterium
GGATCCCGAGGCTGTTGCCGCACGCAACCGGCCTGGCAGCACCCCCCAGGAGTTCATACAGCGGGGTGCTCTGGCTCTTGGCCAGCAGCGCCCAGAAGGCGGTCTCGACCGCACCCTTGGCGAAATGGTTCCCCCGGAACACGTCCAGTTCGACATTGAGGTCGGCGGCCGAAGAGAACGCCTTGCCGACAATCCGCGGGCCGAACACTTGGGTGATCATGTGGAAGACGGTCTGTGCCGTCTCGGGTCCGTAGATGGGAACCGCCCATGGCGTCGCTTCCCCCCAGGCGATCTCGCCTTCCCCCTCCAAGCGCACGAGTACCGTATCGATGCTGTGCAACCGCCCAGAGCTGATCTCAAAGTAGTCGATCAACGGAAGCCGCACGTGGAACACGGAGATCCCTTGGATGTTCATTCTCTTCCCTCCCTCGGTGGGACCGCTTCTCCGTCCTGTGCGGGGCCGGGCATCTTTGGCAGCTCACCAAGTTCCCGCATCAGACGACACAGCTCCATCAGTTTCACATCCCGCTCCCTCATGATTGCCTCAGACGAGCGTCCTTTGTAGTCGTAGAAACCCCGTCCGGACTTGACGCCAAGGTGCCCCTGCGCCACAAGCGCATCCACCATTCGGGAATCGCGTCGAACCGGAGGCGGCACGTATGGTCTGTTTCGGAGCACCCGCTGGGTGAAGTCCAAACCCGCAAAATCCATCCGCCTTGCCACACCGAGAATCGGCATACGCAGCCCCAGCGTACCCTTGACCGCTGTGTCCAATCCCTCCGCAGTGACGTAGCCGTTCTCCAGAAGGAACAGCGCCTCATTGCGCAGGGCGGCCTGCAGGCGGTTCACGACAAACCCCGGAAGGAATTCGCTGATCACCATAGGCAGCTTCCCCAACCCGATCAGGACAGCTTTTACCGTCGCCACCGTGGCCTCCGACGTGCGTGCACCGGGGACGACCTCCACCAGCGGGACGATGTGCGGCGGGGCGAACCAGTGCGTGATCACCACGCTCTCCGGACGGCGCGATCGGATCTCGCTGAAGATATCGATGTACGAGGTGTTGCTGGCCAAGATCGCCTCTCTGCGGGTAACACGCTCTAGCTCGGCAAACAACGCGCGCTTGGCCTCGACATCCTCGGTGATCGTCTCGAGTACGAGATCGGCAGTATGGCCAGCCTCTTGGAGATCCACCGTCGGACGAACACGCCTCAAGATGGCCGCCGGCTCTTCATCGCGTAGGATCCCAGACTCCACCTGCGTTGTGAGGTTCGACGCGATCATGCGCATCGCCGTCACCAGGCGAGCCTCCTCAAGATCGTTCAGCCAGACCTTGTAGCCCCCTTGGGCGAACAGCTGCGCCAACGCATGCCCCATGGTTCCCGCCCCTACCACCGCCACCGTGCGAACCGTCATCACGCCGACTCCCTTTGGTGTCCTGGTTCCGTAAGGCCCAGCATCTCGCGGGCCTCGGAAGGGTCGGCGACAGACCTGCCGAACACCTCAGCCATACACACCACACGCTCCACCAGCTGAGCGTTGGACGTGGCCAGCTCACCGCGTTGGTAGTAGATGCTGTCCTCCAGACCCACCCGTATGTGCCCCCCCATGACCAGAGCCAGCGTGCCCATGGACAGCTGATGGCGGCCCACGCCCGCGACCGACCACGTGGCGTCCTCGGTGAGGAAATCGGTCAGATGCACGAGCGCTTTGGCTGTGGCGGGGGCCCCCCATGGTGTGCCCAACACGAATTGCACGTGTAGAGGATCGTTGAGCTTACCCTCGGCGCGCATCCGGAGGCAGGCAACGGCCATGCCGGAGTCGAACACCTCAAGTTCGGGCTTGACGCCCTGGACAATCATCCGTTCCGCGGCTTCATCGAGGAAGTCCGGCGTGTTTGCAAACACGCGGCCACCCAGGTTGAGGGTCCCGGCATCCAACGATGCTAGGTCTGGCCGAAGCTCCAGCACAACCAGCCGCTCGTCGGTGGGAAGGTTCCGCCCTGGGATACCGGATGTTGTCAGACACAAGATGAGATCGGTCCGCGCCCGCAGAGGTTCCACTACCCGGCGGAACAGTTCGAGATCCTGTGTCCCTTGACCTGTGGATGGATCGCGCACGTGAAGGTGGACAATGGCGGCCCCGGCGCGCCAACAGGCCTCGCTGGAGGCCACGATCTCCTCAGGGGTGATCGGTATGTACGGCGTCTGCTGTCGCGTGATGTGGCTTCCCGTGATGGCTGCTGTGATGATCAGTTTGTCCACGTCGTCACCTCAAGGGCTTTGGACACACCCTGGCCCCGGCAGAGCGTGCCAAGACCGAGGCACAGGCCAAGCACACCGATGGCAATGTGTACGGAACGGGCACTGACTACTTGCCACATGGAAGATCCCTACCGATGACATAACGGTGCGGGTCGATCTCCTCACGAAGGATCCGAAGGTCGCGATCACCTGGTGGCTCCGTTCGCGAGATCGTCGGCACTCCAGCGATGGCGAACCCCGTGTTCCTCTGAACCTCCTCCAGGGTGACCCCAGGATGCAGGCTTTCCACCTGCATGCGCTTCGTCTCCTGGTGGAAGCCCATGACCGCCAAGTCCGTGATCACCTTGTACGGACCACCGTCCGGTGGTAGGCCCGCCGCTTCCCGACTCCCCGGCCCGGTGAGAAAGCCCGGGGTCGTAAGGAAATCTAGACTTTCGACGAACCGCCTGCGATCGTGCGTCATCAGGATCAACGTTCGCCAGCAGAAGCTGGCGAAGTCGTTGGCCCCCCCTGAACCCGGGAACCGGACCTGGGGACGGAAGTAATCACCGACAACGGTCGAGTTCAGGTTGCCGTACCGATCGATCTGAGCCCCTCCCAGGAACGTGTAGTCCACCAGACCACGCTGACACGCTTCCAGGACATCGCTCATGCTCCCGGCCGCCAGTCCCTTATGGGCCGTGCGCGAGTCGCCGACGGAGATGGGCATCGACGGAAGGAGCGGCGCAACACCGCCAGCCTCGAACACGATGAACAACCGCGGCGCATGGGTCCTCTGGGCAAGCATCGCCGCGGCACACGGCGCTCCGGTGCCAACGCTGACGGTGACCTCGTCTTCCAGCAAGCGGGCCGCCACACAGATCATCAACTCCGTGGGGGTGTACACCATCACCCTCCTTCCGCCTGAGGAAGCAGGAGCTCCTGCATGCGCAGTTGATGCATGCGGTTGATTCCCCCGCAACGTTCAAGATACTCCGTGAAACCGTCCACACCATACACGTAGCGCTCCAAGAACGACTCGAACGCAGACGGTTCTCGTTCGGCCTGTAGCCATGCGTGGAGATGCGCCTCGTCGGAGAAGTACTCCCCGGGCATGTTCCCTGGATATGAACCGTAGGGCACTTCACACACCGCATCAACGAGAAGCGCCGGGACATCGGTGGCATGGGGTGCTGCCCGGATGGCGTCATTGGATACGATGCGCTCCGTGGTCACGATGAGTCGTTTGGCCGCCCGGGCAACGTCAAGGTCAGAGATGGTGATACCGTTGATGCGCGCGTTCCCGTAGCAATCACACTCGTGCACATGGATGAACGCCACGTCGGGCCAGAGGGCCGGTACGGCGGCGAGCCGGGTCCCCGTGAAGGGACAACGGAGGCTCTTGGCCGCGCTTCGCTCAAACGTCCCGGTACCCAACATACTGCGTGCAGGGAGGAACGGCACCCCCATCGCCGCCGCCCTGAACCGTAGTGCCAACGTGTAGTTCGTCCACTCGCACACCTCCACCTCTCCGCTCTGCATCACACGGCGGGCATGCGGCGAGAGCC
>PUMK01000035.1 GCA_003551325.1 Candidatus Acetothermia bacterium
GGGACCTCGTGGACCCCGGCCCGCCATAACCCTTCATGACCGGACACGGGATTCGCGGAAAGCTCGGGTCGGAGGCGGTGCTGCCCTATTGGCTTATCCTGCCGACCCTTGCTTACATTGCTGTGTTCTTCCTCATGCCGGTGTTCCAGGCCGTCCTTCTGGCCTTCAGAGATGCGGACGGCCAGTTCACACTCCGCCACATGCTGCGCATGGTGAACGACGTACGCTTCTTTGAGGCGCTCCGCTACACCTTGGTGTTGGTGGCTGTCATCGTGCCGCTGCAGTTGGTCAGCGCGCTGCTCATCGCGCTGCTCGTCAACTCGCGGTTCTGGGGGTCGCGGGGTTTCCTCTACGTGTGTGCCATTCCATTGGGGATCTCCGACTTGGCAGCGGGGCTGATCTGGTTTTCGCTGTTCACACAGCACGGCTACATCAACTCGTTTATGTACGCGATGGGGTTCATCGAACGCCCGATCTACTTTCTGTCCCCGCGAAACATGGGGTGGGTGGTGGGTTCGATCATCCTTGCCGAGCACTGGCGGGCCACGGCCATCCTCCTGGTCATCTTGGTGGCAGGACTGCAGATGATCTCAAAGGACTACCTCGAATCGGCTCAGGTGTTCGGGGCGAAACCCTGGCAGCGCCTGTGGTACGTGACCCTGCCACTCCTCAAGCCTTCGCTGCAGTCAGCGCTCATCATCCGTACGATCCTTGCGCTCCAAATGTTTGCCGTGGCCGTGGCCATGGGTGGTCGTCTCGTTCCGGTTATCGCGGGTGAATCGTACTTCTGGTATTACCTATACCGGAACGAGAGCGTGGCTTCAGCCTACGCACTTCTCTTGATGGCGATTTCGTTGGTACTGGTGTGGGCTTACATCCGTTTCTTGAGGCCGCACAAGGGAGAGCGGGGATGAGCTTTCGTTATGTTCGCCGGCGCGTGTTGCTGTACATTGTGGTGGTGGGGATCGCTGCCTGGGTGTTGATCCCTCTTGTGCTGATCGGCCTTGCCGCGTTCACGCCGCGGGCGGAGATCTACCGCTGGCCCAAGACGGTGATCCCTCAGGAGTTTTCGCTCAGCACGATGATGTTCTTCCTGCGTTCGTACGGAGTGCTCCCGTCCCTGTGGAACAGCGTCGTTGTTGCCGCGATTACGCTTGGGCTAACGTTGGTCATCGGTGCTCCCGCTGGCTACGCGGTCACGCGGTTCTTGTTCCGTGGCCGCGAGTTCTTCCGGGTGGGGATTCTCGTGACCCGGATGTTCCCGACTGCTCTGCTCGCGGTGCCGCTGATCGTGACGTTTATCCGCTGGGAGCTCTACGACACGCTTCTCGGGGTAGCGCTGGTGCACACCGCAATGGCGCTTCCTTTTGCCGTTCTCATCACTTCGGGAATCTTCTCCGGTGTGCCGCGAGAACTCGAGGAAGCGGCGATGACCCTTGGATGCAGCCGGTTGGGAGCGTTCGTGCGGGTGGCTCTTCCGCTTGCTTTACCAGGGCTGGCGGCAGCGGCGATGTTCACGTTTGTGATCTCGTGGAACGAGGTGTTCGCTGCGGCCATCTTGACGGTGCACAACCGAACCTTACCGGCGCATGTCCTGGGGGCGTTGGAAGTCTCGCCGCTTGACTTTCGTTTCGCCGGAGGGTTCTTCATGATCATCCCGGCGATCTTGTTCATGGCCCTTGCCCGGAAGTATCTGTTCCAGATGTGGGGCGGGGCGGTCTCGGAGAGGTGATCCAGTGGCCGAAATCAGACTGGAGGACGTGCGGAAGACCTTCGGCAAGGTGGTAGCTGTTCGGGATGTATCGCTCACCATCGAGGACGGGGAGTTCCTGGTCTTCTTGGGACCATCGGGGTGTGGTAAGACGACGACGCTTCGCGGGGTTGCCGGACTCGAACGGCTGGATAAGGGACGGGTATTCATCGGGACGCGAGACGTCACTGAGTTGCCGCCGTCCAAGCGTGACATTGCCATGGTGTTCCAGAGCTATGCGGTCTTCCCCCACATGACGGTGGCCCAGAACGTTGGTTTTGGCCTGCGCATGCACGGTATGTCCAAAGTGAAGATCCGCGAGGCGGTTCAACAGGCTTCCCAGATGCTGCAGATCGACGAATTGTTGGACCGATATCCGGCGCAGTTATCCGGGGGCCAGCGCCAGCGCGTTGCCGTTGCGCGGGCCATTGTGATGAAGCCGCAGGTTCTGTTGATGGATGAGCCTCTTTCCAACCTGGATGCGTTGCTGCGGCTTCAGATGAGAGCCGAGCTGAAGCGCCTGCATCGCGAGATCGGAACGACCACAGTGTACGTGACGCACGATCAGATCGAGGCCTTGTCCCTCGGTGATCGCATCTCGGTCATGCGTGACGGTGCGATCGTGCAACTGGACGATCCGAACACTGTCTATGATAGACCCCGGACGGTGTTCGTGGGTGGGGTCATCGGTACGCCACCGATGAACTTCTTCCATGCTGAGGTAGTAGCCGACAACGCCGTGCCTGCACTCAAGGTTGGTGCCTTCACGGTACCGGTCCCGGCTTCCCTGAGGCAGGCTGTCGAGGGGCGTATTGGAGGGATGCTCAGTGTGGGGATCCGTCCGGAGAACATCCAAGTCCACGCACAAGAGGCGGAAGGGGACGTTCCTGCCCTCGTGCTGGTGACCGAGCCTCTCGGTGCACAGCAGCTGCTCACCGTTGAGGTGGGCGATGATGTGCTGAAGGTCGCTACGGCGCCCGAACCCGTGTTGGAGGCGGGGACCACGGTGGGTCTTGCGTTGGTGGAAGAGAAGCTTCGCCTTTACGATGTAGACACCGAACAGGCACTCTCGTAGAGTGGCCGAGCGAACAAGGGGGGACGTGCGATGAGCACCGTCGTGTTTCCGTTCAAGCGGGAAGACCCGGAAGTGCTGCTGGGCAACATGCGGGCAGCTGCGGAGCATCCCCGTGTGGGTTGTGTGGTAGCCGTGGGCTTTGACGAAGACCCCTGTTTTCGGGCGATCTCGGAAGCGGCTCCGGAGCTCAGGCGTCGTGCGGGGACGGAGGTTGCTGTTCTCAAACAGGAGCGGCTGGGGCTCTATCGTCCGGGTAAGGGCGATGGGATGAACACAGGACTCCGCTTCTTCCTGGAGGAGCGGGACGATGATCGCCTCCATTTCTACGATGCCGATCTTCTGTCCTTTGACGGAGGGTGGATCACACAAGCCGAAGAGGCGGCGGATCAAGGCTACGACTTGGTCCGGCACTACTTCCCTCGTGCCAGCACCGATGCCATGATCACCTGGTTCATTACCCGAACCGGGTTCGCTTTGCTCTGGCCGAGGTCAGAGCTACCCCGGGTCGAACAGCCGTTGGGGGGTGAACTCCTGATCACCCGTCCGGTGGTGGAGCAGTTCAACGCCGATCCGCGGGTCCATGCCCAGAGTGACTGGGGCATCGACACGCTGTATACGTTCGCAACGGCTGCCTATGGGTATTCCATGTTTGAGACGTACGTTTCGGCGGGGAAGATCCACCGGTTGTACGGCGCACTTACGGATCTGCGGACGATGCTTGTTGAGTGTTTCGCTGCATTGCAGGGACTCGCAGGGGAACGGTTGGCAGACCACGCCACGCACCACATCGCCTATCAGGGGCCGGTCAAGGAAGACGTCAAACGCAAGATCGGTTATGCGTTCGATGACACGCTGGCGCTGCTGGCAGCAGACTGGACGGACCGCCAGTCGGAACTCCTGCAGGCGTTTCCCAAAGCGGTGCGAGAGGGCATGGAGGCATGCAGGAGATGGCCAAGGGTCGGGTTCATGGAC
>PUMK01000191.1 GCA_003551325.1 Candidatus Acetothermia bacterium
GAGCTTCTTCAGGCGCTTGGGGCTAAGCCTCTCCATCCATACTTCGTCATCTCCACCGCACTTCGCTCGGATCACGCTCGCCATGACCATCTCCAGGTGTGTCACCAGGGCGAACGCAAGCAATCGCACCGGCAGCTTCAGAAGATCACTCCGGGTGACAATCCCCTCAATCTCCGCAACACCAACAACCAACCGATAGGCTTCGCGGGCTGCTACTCGTACGAATGACATCAACGGAGCGTCAGCCGAGACCAAAACAGCAGAACTGAGTGACTTCATGGCGTCCTCTACACGCTGTTCCTGATGATCACTCTCTCGCTCCCATACGCCAATAATCTGATCGTCTCTAAGGACTGGTAACTGATCGAACCCCGCCAACCTGGGGTCATCCCACACCCGCGCCACCATGTCGCCCACATCACAGGTCTTCAGCTCCATGGTCGCGATGTGTCGTACACAGAGTCCTGCCTCCAGGCCACGCATCGTGCTGTGGAAGACATCCTCGGGCAATCCCTTCGGCGTGCTAGGGATCGTCATGCTGGCTCCTCCGCTCGTGCCAGCAGTTCCGCGAAGTTGTAGTTCACGCTTGTCACCCCGAAGTCAGGCTCCCGGTGGAACGGCTGTCGTACGTAGTGGACGCGGTGTTCGCTATCGGGGATGAACTCCACGATCGCCAGGATGTACTGGTCCGGCTTGTTGAGGGAGGTCAGGATCTCGTTTTTGGTCACGGTGATCGTCTGAGCACCGCTCACACGGCCTTTGACTTCGATGAACCGAAGCTTGCCAGTGCGGGGATCGCGGCTTTCGATGTCGTAGCCGAGCTTCTCCATCTCGCGGTCGACGGGCTCGAACCCGAGCTTGCGCTCCACGGCCATCACAGCCTCGCGGGCACGTCTGGCCGCAGCCTGGTAGTCGCGCGTCGTCATGAGCTCTCGTTTGGACTCCCCCCGCATCTCAGCGATGAGTCCCATGGGGACGACCACCAGCCCTCCCAGTACAGCTGGCGACAGGTTGGAGAGTTGCGCCTCAGCATCGAGCTCGGCCAGGCGCTTCTGCAGCCTGCTCTGAAGCTCGTCAGCCCGCCGACGTGCCTCGGCGGAGTTGAGGCGTGCGCCAGGCTTCCCGGCCTGCTCCTGGAGCTTGAGCTCCTCGGCGCGGCTGTCCCAGTAGGTGATCTCCTTGGTCAGCCGGTCCTTCACGGCAGCGCGGGTCTTCTCGACCCAATCCAAACGGCGGCCACGCACTTCGGTCGCGTGCTCGGGGACGACGCTCGCGATGGCATGGCTAAGGGCCTTCTGCTCAAGATCGCGGCTGATCCATCCGCACGCGTCGTGCGACAGAATGTCGTCCACTACGGGCTCGTCCTCTCCGAGCGGGCGGTAGTCAAGGTACGGTGCGTAGTGAAGGTGACGCGCATTACCCTCGCGGTCGATCTCCACGTACAGCATCCGCTGGCTGATCGTCCGTCGCTCACCCGAGTCGAGCAGCCGCGCGTCTTGGATCGCGTGCTCGAGGAAGAAGAGTACCCGTGGCGTGGTGCCGGGGTCACGCTCATCGACAAGGACCGTACCGCGCCGCAAGAGGTCGCGGTTACGCTCAAGCGTAAGGTCGATGACGGCATCGAGGAGCGGGTGCCCCGGACAGATGAATGCCGCCATCGGCTGCCCGCCAGGGGTCAGAAGATCCTTCTCGAACGCAACGCGCTCGTAGCGCTGGAGCACCGGCTGACCTGATCCGATGATCCGGTCACGGTTACGGATCGGCGCAGGGACGTGAGGGATCTCGTAGCGCCGGGACTCCCGCTGCCGTAGCGTTCCCCCAAGGCGCTTGAACCCTTCCAGGAAGAACGCCTCGATGTAGTGGGGCTGGAGCCTTCGTGCCTCAGCGCGCTCCATCTCCTCACGGACCTCAGCCACACGGCTTGCGTCCATGATGTCGTGAGCGAGCGCTTTCTCTTCGATGAGGTCCGTGAGGTGCCGCTGGTCCACCGCGTGCGCTACCGTCTCTGTAAGGCGCTCCCGTACCTCAACCTGCTCACCGTGGCGCACGGCCTCGATCAGAAGCTCCCGCAGCGAGCGGCCTTCGAAGTGAAGCTTCCCCAAGACGTCGAACACTTGCCCCCCAAGCGCTTGGCGGGCTTGTTCGAGCTTCTCAAGGAGCGTGCGGTAGACGTCGCCCTCGCGTGTCTCATCGGCGACCAGGTTCCACAGGTGACAGACCTCCGTCTGGCCGATCCGGTGGATACGGCCGAAGCGCTGCTCGATGCGGTTCGGGTTCCACGGAAGGTCGTAGTTCACCATCAGGTGCGCGCGCTGGAGGTTGATGCCCTCCCCGGCGGCGTCGGTCGCCAACAACACCTGCACCTCGGGATCGTGGAGGAAGCTCTCCTGTGCCTTACGGCGTTCTTCGCGACCCATCCCCCCGTGGATCACCTGCACCGCGTCCTGTCGCCCAAGGAGCGAGCTGATCTGCCGCTCCAGGTAGCTCAGGGTGTCGCGGTGCTCGGTGAAGATCACAAGCTTCTGCCGTGGCGAGGGGGTGGGAGAAGTGATAGGGCCCGCACCGTACGGCACTCTCTGGTCGGCAACCCGTCCCCCAAAGCCGGCAGGGGTGAAGATCTCGCTCAGGAGGAGCGACAGTTCCTTCCACTTCGTGTCCTGACCGCTACGGCGTACATCGGCAGCCAGGGTTTCAAGGCGCTGAAGAGTCTCGATCTCGAGCTTGAGTTCGGCGATCGTGCTCGCCGCTGTGGCCTGATCGAGCACCTCCTCTTGGGCAGCCTCAACTTCCGTCTCGGGGGCTTCCTCGAGATCCTCCACATCGTCCGGATCGAGGAGCGGCCCTGTCTCCATGATCGCTGTGGGGACCGTCATCCCGCGCTGCAGTAGCTCGAGCTCCCGCGCGCGCTTCTCCAGCCGCTCCCGGCGCCTGCGAAGCGACTGGTGGATCGCCTCCGGGGAGGAAGCAAGCCGCCGCTGGAGGATCGTGAGCGCGAACCCCACCGTGCCGGCACGCTTATCGTTCTTCAGCGCCTCGGCGCGGTTGAACTCCTCACGGACGTACGCCGTCACCTCCTTGTAGAGATGCGCTTCGGCATCCGAGAGCTTGTAGGGGACCGTGTGCGCGATGCGTTCGGGGAAGAGGCGGCGCCCATCGAACTTGAGCAGGTTCTCCTTCACCATCCTCCGCATGAGGTCGGAGACGTCCACCTGGTGGACCCCGTCGCGGAACCGTCCCTCGAACCGGTCGCCATCAAGGAGCGCCAGGAAGAGCTGGAAGTCCGTCTCCTTTCCGTTGTGCGGGGTCGCGGTCATCAGGAGGAAGTGCCGCGTGATCCCCGAGAGAAGCTGCCCCAGGTGATAGCGCTTCGTGTACTTCACCTCGCTCCCAAAGTAGGTGGCGGACATCTTGTGGGCCTCGTCACAGACGATGAGGTCGTAACGGCAGTCCCGTGCGTTGAGCTTGGCCTGGACGTCCTCGTTCCGTGAGAGCTTGTCCAGTCGGGCGATGGCAAGATCCGCCTCCAGGAACCAGTTGCCCGTGCGCGCTGCCTGGAGCTTGTCGTTCGTCAAAATGTCGAACGGAAGCTGGAAACGGTAGTAGAGCTCGTCCTGCCACTGCTCGGCAAGGCTCCCCGGACACACGACAAGACAGCGCTTGAGGTCCCCCCGGACGATCAACTCCTTGATCAGGAGCCCAGCCATGATCGTCTTCCCCGCCCCCGGATCGTCAGCCAGGAGGAACCGGAGCGGCTGCCGCGGCAGCATCGCCTCGTACACCGCCGTGATC
>PUMK01000334.1 GCA_003551325.1 Candidatus Acetothermia bacterium
AACCTTCGCAAGGCCGCCGACCTCTCACACGAGCGCTACTGCTCGGTGTCCCACTCGCTGGCGGTTGAACTTGAGATCGCTGTAGAGGCTCTACCCTAGCGTCTCCACCAGGCGCTCAAGTTCAAGCCCATCGGCGATCAGGCCGTCGACGAGTTCCAGTTGTCCCTTACCCAAGGGGGAGCGGCCCACAAGGCGCTCGGCGCCTTCGGCGACGGTCATCGTGTCCTGGGATGTGATGACGACGGTGACGTGTTGCTCGGCGGCTTGCGTGAGCACGGACCGCTCGGGCCGGAGTCCACCCGTGAGGATCAGCGCCCGCACACGGGGTACCGCCAGGGCAGCGGTTTGGATGTCGGTACGGTCTCCGCCGGTGACGACCGCCAGCTGCCCGGGGATACGCCGCATGTGCCGCAGCGCCGTCTCGCCACGCATGGCACCGACGAGGAACCGCTCTACCTCACCGTCCAGGTTGCCTGTTACCACAGGCTGGGCACCGAGAACCTCCACGAGATAACCGATCCGGACTGCCCGCAATCGGCGCTCGAAGGGGATGAGGCCCAGCACAGGGATCCCCTTGTCTTCGAGGTAGGGGGCGACGTACCCCCGGACTTCCTCGAGTTCCGTGTCCACGGATACCTGATTCAACACGACCCCCGTCAGGGGCGCTTCGTCCCCAACCAGCCGCACCGCGGCGAGGACCTGATCCACGGAGCTTTCCCCGCGGTAGTTGGCCACGAGGAGGAGCGATGCCCCAAGCTGTGACGCGATGGCCACGTCCCACAGACCGCTGAGAAGACCGCGCCCGAGCCACTCCCGGCCCTCGAGGATCTGGACCTCCCCCGGCTGTTCAGCGAGCGCCCGAATCCGCTCCCACGTCCCAGCGGGACGGGTCCAAGCGCGGGGATGCTCCCCACCCACAAGGCCCACCAGCTTCTCCGGGTCCCCGAGGCCCAAGGCTTCGGCCACCACCACGCCGTCCCGATCGAACGGACGGCCCTCGCGGTAGATGTTCGCCCTGCCCACGGGCTTGCCGTACGTGCCCTCGGTGCCGCGCGCTGCGAGGGCACGGCACAGACCTACGGCCAGGAACGTCTTCCCTGCCTTCTCCTCCACAGCCGCTATGTAGAGCTTCGTCATCCGTCCTCCCCCGACACGGTAAGCCGCAGATCGACAGCCACCACCCGATCCGGGTAGCAGATGATCGGGTTCGCCTCCAACTCCAGAAGGTGCGGGAAGTCCATGGCCAACTGGGCAAGGCGCTCCACAACCTCCACAAGCGCGTTGATGTCGACGCCCGGTTGCCCCCGGACCCCACGCAAGATGGGGTACGCTCGAATTCTGCGGATGAGGGCTTCGGCCTCCCCCTCGACGAGGGGAGCGACGGCGAACGCCACGTCCCCCATCACTTCCACGTGGACGCCACCAAGGCCGAACATGATCAAGGGTCCGAATGTGGGATCCCGCACCATGCCCACGATGACCTCACGGCCAGGGGGTACCCTTTCCTGCACAAGAACGCCGTCGATCGGCATCTCCGGGAACCGTTCTCTTGCCATGTGAAGCATCTGCCAGGCTTCCTCGGCTGCCCGCTCTGCGGGGATTCCCACGCGCACACCACCCACATCGGACTTGTGGGACATCTCCGGAGAGACCACCTTCAGCACAAGCTCCTCGCCCAGGGCCTGGAGCAGGGGCTCCACGTCCTCGGCCGAGCGGGCGATGCCCCCCCGGGCAACGGGGATGCCGTAAGCCTCGAGGAGATCCATGGCTTCCACGCCGAGCCGGACACGATCCTTGCGTGCCGCTGCACGCAGAAGGGACGCCGCACCCTCCCGGTCGACCGGGTGCGTGCGCTGGTCCTTGTGCGGGGTCCCACGGACGTCCGCGTAGCGTACCAACCCGGCCAGAGCGCGTACCGCACGGGCGGGATCGAATGCCGAGGGAATCCCTGCATCACGGAGTACCGCATCCGCTTCCTCCCCGATCTCGCCCACCATGAAGCTGCAGGTCACGGGTTTCCCGTGCTCCCGATGGACATCGGCCAAGATCGTCCCCAGCTCCGCGTAGGTGAGGATGGCGACCGGAGCTGACAATGCCACGATCATGTCTACGTTGGGATCCGCGGCGACGAGGTTCACCGCATCCCGGTAGCGATCGGCCCGGGCATCACCGAGGATGTCCACTGGGTTGTAGATGCTGGCCGCCGCTGGCATGCGCTCAGCCAAGCTGCGCGCTGTGGGTTCGGTGAACCGGGCGATCTCCAACCCTTCGCGCTCTGCGGCGTCGGTGGCCATCACTCCTGGCCCGCCGGCGTTCGTCACGATCCCCACACGGCGTCCTTTGGGAAGCGGCTGTCGGGCGAGGAGGTAGGCGAAGTCGAACAGCTCCTCGACATTCTGGGCACGGATGACGCCCGCCTGACGGAATGCTGCCTCGTAGGCCTCGTCAGAGCCGGCCATGGTTCCGGTGTGGCTGGACACGGCGCGGGCTCCCGCTTCACCCCGCCCTGTCTTGATGATGACCACGGGCTTCTGTGGGGTCACCGCCCGCGCGGTCTTGAGAAAACGCTGGCCATCAGCGATCCCCTCGAGGTAGGCCACGATGACCCGCGTACGGGGATCGTCAGCGAAGGCGGTGAGGAAGTCCTCCTCGCTCAGCACCGCCTTGTTGCCTAAGGAGATGAAGTGGCTGAACCCCACATGGCCTTTCCACGCCCAGTCAAGGACTGCGGTGCAAAAGGCGCCTGACTGTGAGATGAAGGCGATTTCCCCCTCTCGAGCACCGCGAGGGGCGAACGTTGCGTTGAGGCCTACTTGTGTGGAGATCAACCCCAGGCAGTTCGGGCCCAGAAGGCGCATGCTGTGACGCGATGCGATCTCCACGAGCTTGCCTTCACGCTCGGCCCCGTCCGCCCCGACCTCCTTGAACCCTCCCGAGATGACGATCGCGTTACGGATGCCCCCGGCACCGCACGCCTCGAGCGCATCGGGAACCAGCTGGGCGGGGATGATGATCACCGCGAGATCAACCGGCTCGGGGAGCGCCGCGATCGTGGGGACGCATGGGCGCCCCAGGAGCTCATCATGCCCTGGGTTCACGGCGTACACGGGACCAGAGAACGATGTGACCACGTTGGAGAAGAGCGCGTGCCCGATCTTTCCCGGCTTTCCGGAGGCGCCGATAACGGCCACGGATCTGGGAAAGAGAAGCCCGCTCAGCTGGTCCGCCATACCCGCAGGCTACCTCCTCCACCGTAGATCCACAACCCGTGCACTGGACGTCGACACCCCTCCCCCATACTAGGCGCGGTTGACGGACCTAGAGAGCCCAACCGCCAGAACCGCCCACCCAACGAGCGCAGGGGAGTCGAGGCCGGGGGGCCTCGACTCCCCTCGCAGTTGGAGGTAGCCTCATGGATGTGAAAACTGTCTTGGTGGTCGAAGACGAACACAAGATCGCGCGGATGGTGCAGGCTTACCTAGCGCGGGATGGTTACCGGGTTGAGGTGGCCTTCGATGGCGAACAAGCGTGGGAGCGGTTCCGCTCGCTCGAGCCCGACCTCGTGATCCTCGATCTGATGCTCCCGCGGCAGTCGGGGCTTGAGGTAGCGCGCAAGATCCGAAGCGCGGCGACCACGCCGATCATCATGCTCACCGCACGGACGGAGGAAGCCGACCGCGTGGCGGGCTTGGAGATGGGCGCGGACGACTATGTGACCAAGCCGTTCAGCTTGCGGGAACTGGCCGCCCGGGTGCGGGCGGTGCTGCGGCGGGTGGACGCCGAGCCG
>PUMK01000102.1 GCA_003551325.1 Candidatus Acetothermia bacterium
AAGGTTGTACATTGGGGTGTGGCCCGAAACGGAACCACGTTGACGGACGTGACCCAGAGGGGAATCTGCGGGGACAGTTCAATCCTCTACGCATCGCTGATCCGGCCACTGGGTGCCGGGGTCCACCTCATCTACCTGAGGAATCCTGCCAACCACATGGCCGTAGGGGTTGAGGTTCACCCAAGCTTCATCGATACCGCAAAGCATGCTTACTACAGCTACGGCGATCGGTTCTTCGTCTACGCAGAGACTGCTGCCGACCCTCCACATTATCCCGCTCTGGGTTCCCTATCTGCTAAGTGGCGTAGCATCTGGAGAGAAGGGGACTTCTGGGTCTATGACGTCCGGCTATCCGCCATGCTCATACCGGACATTGTCCACAGCCCTTAGACGTCAGACTATGGTGGCCTGCCCGTCCCCCCTGAAAGAGGTCCAAGTTGAGAGCTAGAACCTGGAGAGAAGGAGGCAGGGGATGGCGCGGAGGAAGTACGGACCGGAACAGATCATCGCCTATCTGCGGGAGGCGGAGGTGCTGTTGAGTCTCTCACGCGTGGTACCTGCAGCAGTTCCAAACCCGCAACTAGGTGCCTTCTGGATGCCGTACCCTATCGGGGCTTCCTGAGCTGTACGCCCGGCGCGTCCACGCTGAGAACCTTCAGGGCAAGGTTCACGCTGGTGGGGGAGTAGGGCCCGAGCAGATTGCGACAAGCTCATGATGCCAAGAGGGCCATGAAGCATCATCGGGCCGGTCCCCAGGCGTCGAACTCCCAGGCTTGGAGGCCAGGAGGGACACTGCGGCGTCAAGTCTTCCAGGTTCCGCTAAGTCGAAGAAGGAGGCGGGCCAATCCCATACAGATCCCAACTCTCGAGTTGGCCACGGTCCCCGGGGGCCCACCACTCACCCGGGACCGCCTCCCCCACCGGGCACTACCCTGATCTCGTGCTCTGAGGTTCCCGTAGAACCATCGTCGTCGGTGATAGTGAGGTGTACCCTATACGTCCCCTCTTGGGTGTAGACATGGGTGACCAGGTGCCCTTGAGCTGTTGTGCCGTCGCCTAAGTTCCAGGAGTAGTCGACGATCTCGCCGTCGGGATCGCGAGACTGAGACGCGTCGAAGGTGATCACCACGCCCAGGATCACAAGCGACCGGTCCCCCACCTCCAAGTCCTGGTTGAAGGAGAATGCAGCCTGAGGTGGCAGATTCTTCACGGTGACGTGCCTGGTTGTCGTGGCCGTCAGTCCATCGTCGGTTGTGACCGTGAGCCGGACGGTGTAAGTCCCTTTCTGCGTATAGGCGTGGAAGGGGGCCCGGTCCCTTGAGGTGTTGCCGTCGCCAAAGTCCCAGCTCCAATCCTGAAGCGAACCCTGGCCTGCCTGTGACTCATCGACGAAGCCGACCGACTCGCCGAGGTTGGGGTCTATGGGGGTCCAGGAGAACGCGGCCTCTGGAAGACGTCTTCCTTCAAGGACAACAACCTGGCTGACATCTCCGGTTGCTCCCCACGCGTCCGTCACCCTTAGGGTCACGCGGTGACTCCCGGTCTCCGCAAACCGGTGGCCAGCAAGCGGAAGATGGGTGACGATTGAGAACTCTCCGTCCGAGTTCCAGTCCCATGCGTACTCCACGATCTCGCCGTCGGGATCATAGGAGCTGGAGGCGTCGAAGAGCCACAGCACGCGGCTTGCGTGAAGCAGAGATGAGTCCTGCTGGCTTCTGGTCCACGTGAACCTTGCCACGGGAGCGTGGTTTCTCATGTCCATGCGGTCGAGAGCCCAAAGGCTGATTCTTCTGTCCGACGATGATGTGGCGATCCAGTTTCCATCTGGAGAAAAGGAGACAGAGGATACGGCACCCACGTGAGCACGAAGCACATGGATCGGACGGCCCGTTGACGCCTCCCAGATGATCACGGTAGCATCCTGGGAAGCCGATGCCAGAAGGCGTCCGTCGGGAGAGAAACGGACGAAGTTCACTGCCGAAGTGTGCCCTTCCAGAGCGAGTGTCCGGGCACCAGAGCTCATGTCCCAGACTGTGACGATGTTGTCGCGCCCTCCCGAGGCCAAGAGCCTGCCGTCAGGGCTGTACACAGCCGTGAGCACCACACCGTCGTGGTCTCCGAGCGCCCCAACCTCTTCTCCCGTCGACGTGTCCCAGAGCACCACCGAACGCCACACGGCTGTCGCCAGCGATGAGCCATCCGGACTGAACGCCGCAGCGTTGAACGTGTAGGGTGACCTGTCGAGTACCAGCACAGCACTGCCAGATCGTGCCTCCCAGAGGCGGGCCGTCCCGTCCTGTGAGCACGAGACTATGAACCGTCCGTCCGGACTGAATACAACGTTTTCCACTTGCCGCGTGTGAACGGGCCGCATCCAGAGAGCCCTTGCCTGGGCCAACGACATGCAGGACACGACACCTGCCCGGAGGGGCGTGAAGTATGATCCCACGGCGAGAAGGGAACCATCCGGACTGAACGCCAGCGAACTCACGGATCCCAGCTCTGAGGCTGGCACCTGGGTTGCCGTCCAGGATATCGTATCGTACAGCAGCAAGGTTCCCGCATCGTCTGCTGCAGCTAGGAGACTACCATCGGGAGAGAATGCAGTTGCTCGGATCCTTGTCCCGGCTGCCTCAATCGTGCGCGTGGGTTCCACAGTGGGAGCGGGACTTTCGCCCGTGACACACGCAGCGATGCTGAGGATTGCTGCAAGGACCAAGAACGATGTGTGAGCGAGCGGGCGATCTGCTCGCCCCACACCAACCCGCCACAGGCCCGTGCGGTGGATCATCAGACACACAGTCTATCACAGCGGCACACGATCAGTTCCTGACGGCTTCCCTCAGTCAATCCGCGATCGAATAGCCGCAGTGGGCTGTGATCACCCTCCCCGCTGATGTTAGCCCGCACAGCACAACCATCCCGGTTCCGGCTGGGCCGACCACCCGCACGCGTAGCGATGCTGATTGCCCCAGTGTCAGGCTACGACGATCGTAGATCTGCACTTCACCGTCGGTTCCGAAACCGATAAGCTCTACGCTAGCGGTCTCCTCGACGCCGAAGTGAATCGCCACCGAGAAGACCAGATCGTCATGCACGGACTCCCGCCAGGGGACATAGGCGTCCCGGCCTGTCGACACATGGATCTGCCGGTGAACGTTCATCAGCTCAGTGAGGAACTCTTCTCTCGCTGGGATGCCCTCCGCGATGAGCAGGCGTCCCGACTGCAGAAGAACGTCCAGCGTGGATACAAGATCACGCTTCGGAACACCGAAGGTCAACCCGTTTCGCGTCACCTCGTTGCCTCCCGTGAAGATCACTACGGCAAGGCGGGCCGAGGCCAGTGCTGGTGTGTGTTTCATGGCCTCCCGCAGCATATCCCGCACTGGCCGCCCAACACCTGTTCCATCCACCACAAGCTGCGCCAGGCAGCCTCTGCTGCTTCGGCGGACCTCGATGAGTCGGGCGATTAGATCGTTGACCACCTCCGTGTACGGCGTTCCGAGCCTGTACCGTTCAAGGGCGCGAAGGTGATAGAGGTCAAGGGTGCGTTGAGATCCTGTGTACTCCGCGGTGCGCACGGCACTACCCTCGTCAGCCTTTGGCACCCGCTCGAGGAGAGCAAGAGCCGTGGGGTCTTGCGCCTGCCCAAGATCACATCCCAGTATATAGCGCCGTACCCTGTTCACGGTGCCCTCCCTGTCACCATGAGGTGAGGACTCGCTGTCTGCCATCGGAACGGCAGAACATCCGAGGACACCGCCTGCTCGAGGAGTTCCCGCTGGAATACGTGCCCTTCGGGCTCCGCAAATGCACACAGGTACTCCTGGCGGAACCACCAGTCTCCCAGGGTTGCACGCTCTTCGGCCAAGAACTCCGGCGTGATCCTCGGGCAGTCGGTGGCTTTGGCTTCGACCCGTTCCCAGAGGTCGCCACCCGAGGCCCAGGCTTCCCAGAAGTGCCCGCGCTGCCCAAACGGCGTCGCCATCAAGATCAACCTCCCCCCACTTACGGCCAGCATTGGGCGGATGGTGTAGTGAAGCGCATCGTCAACGCGGCTCGCTTCGTCCTCGATGATCAAGGATGCCCTGCTGTAGCCGCGGATAGTAGATTCCGATGACGGAAGCGAGACAACGCGGCTACCTGTCTTGAGCGTGAAGCTCGTGCGGTTGTCCTCCAGGAGCTTGGGCGGGATCGGAAGCTTCCCCAGGAGATCGGCCACCTTCCTGAACAGCTCGACGCTCTGCCGCAGCGAAGGACTGACCAGGAGGACAAGGGAGCCGGGCCAGTAGAGGGCCTGATGAAGGGCAAGAATCGCCGCAACGGTGGACTTGCCTCCCTGACGATGTACGTTCAGAAGGAGGCGCCGGCCCGCCCACTGCAGCGCAGGTACCTGCCAAGGATCCAGTCTCTCAAAGCCCAGACTGCGGGCGAACCGCACCGGATCCAGTGCCATCCGGAGGTCGGCAGCGAGTTCAAGGCCACCCGATCTGCTATCGCGCATCGAGGGCCTCCGCCAACGCCAATCGAGCCTCCGGATAGGGATCGAGGACATCAAGGATCACAGCCCGCAGGTCGATCCACGCCTGGTCAACGTGGATGCTCACACTGGCCTCGCTGAGTTCACCCGCTACCTTGAGCAGGAGTTCGATGATCCGACTCTGTTCACGGATCGCAGACACCGCGGCTGAGTACGAGTCAGCTCGTTCAGCCTTCTGAGCAATCCTCTTGGCATCGGCCTGCAGGCTTCGGAGTTCCTCGAGGAGCCGGTCGGCCTCAGCCACCTGCCGGACCTCGTGCGCTTGGACCAAGGCCTCGGGCAGGTGATCAGCCTTATGTCGTAGCAGGGCTCCTGTGGATGTGCCGTAACGTTTCGCTATGTGTCGGAAGGGTTCCCCGGCCAAGAGAGCGGAATCGATCTTGGCCTGCTCTGGATGTGTGCAAATCGAGCATCGTCGCGGCACGGCTCATCCCCTCCTTCCGGCCAGTCCAGAAGCATCTGGCGCCATTGCTCCCAGGCCGGTACTCAAGTCTTGCTGCAGAGGGCACTCTCCCCATGCAGTTCCGGCACACGGAGGCCTCGCCCAGCATCTCTGGGTTTTCGCCTTGAGTCCCCTTACTCGTACCAAGGGCCCCTGCTGCCTCGCCCAATCCTCAAGCACCTATCACGCGCTCGCAAAGCCTCTGCTGCGGGCGTGACACACCTGCCCCCCTGATCATCGGTGCGGGGGGCCCTTGCCCGGCTCATCTAGCCCTTGACTCTCAACTCGCTACTGCTCAACAGGCTTTGCGTCCTATTCGTCAGAGTTCTTGATCCTGTCTTCTGCTACTACATGCTGAATCCCTGATACGATCCCTATCCCTCTACAGAGCATGAAGCTGGGGGCATACCCAATGTCGATGAACCTCAGCCAGTCTTCCTTGGTGAACTCATCCGTGCCCCGCCAGACATGTGGCTGATCAGCCAGCCATCCGGCGAGCGTCTCCGCGTCAGGACAACTCGGGGATAGCGGACCACCCGTGTATGGAGATAGATCCATTGTATTTCTGACATCTTCCCATAATTGTAGCCTTACCTCGAAGGGAGACTCGTGCGGCTCCTTCAGAATGGCTAGCCATTCTACCTTGTCTGGACCGTGTGTTGGCATGTTGATATCGGTATGCTGTTTGGCCAGCCACTCCGCGAGGATCTCCAGGCTGGGGCAGGCCGGTGATAGTGGCACACCTCCCCATGGCGACCAGGTTGTGCCCTCAAGAGTGTTCTCCCACAACTGAAATCTGATCCCTAATCCCATTGCGACCTCCTTCACGAGCCTACTCCACTCGCGCTTGAGTGTGCCTGCTCCACCAACGGGGCAGAACTGGCTGTTGCTTCCCCTCGGCCATCGCTGCGCGCGCTACCCCAAGGTGCGTGTACAGCGTAACCTCCATCCTAGGATCAATGCAGCCTCTCGCGATCAGCTTCCTCAGAACGGCACATCCTGAGTCCCGTTTGGCTCAGCATCATGGTGCTCACAGGCGCGCTGCCGCGGCATTGCCGCCCGCCGCCCCGGCAAGAGGCACAGATCATCGGCTCCTCGGTAGATGCACGTGTCACAGGCGCGCCCCGGAGGGCCGGGCTTCACGTGGGGGAGTAGGGGAGTGGGGCCTCTTCGCCCCTCAGGCTCGTCCCAGCGCGTCCTGGGCACTGTTCTTCCTACACCGGCAAGATCGCTCACACCGCACCTCCTGGGTTGTCGCGGGGCAACTCCACCGCCGCTCCGGGGTTGGCGGTAACAGCATCTGACCCGCTTGACGTCCTGAATGCCTGCCCCCAGCTGAGGGCTGCGCAGTCAGCGCAGACTCCACCTTCGCTTACCCCCGGATCGGCCTTGTCGCATTCGGCACACCGGTACCAGGTGGCAGGATCGTCCGGATTGACCCCACGGGACTGTGCTTCCTCCTCAGAGGAGGGTGTCGGATCCGTCACACTGTCACAAGTGCCATCCAATAGACGTTCCGGAGCTCTTCCATCCGTCACGCGCTCTACATCTGTGACGGATCCTAACAGGCCTTTTATGCTCTCCTGAACAGAGTTGTGACGCTGTGACGGTTCGGCATGGGGTAGGATGAGGGAGCAATCACTTTCGGTGGCTCCAACATACCGGGCGAATGCATCGGAAAACCATGATTGGTCGTATCCCTTGACGTTGACCTCGCCGTCCTTCCCTTGTATCCGAAGCGCCCGCGGGCGGATCCCGAACTGAGAGAGAAGCCTGGCGAGTCGGCGTTGTGTGATGGGGTTGCCTCTCCACCATTCGCCCCACGGACGATCCGTGAGGCTTACCAGAGCGTTCACCAGGTCGGCCGAGGAGATCCGGCTGACCTTCCGCTCCTCGAACACTTGAGCGATGTCCTGAAGCAGCATCACACCAGCACTGTCTTCATCCGACCCTTCTCGCCCAAGGCAGACGCACGCTCCTCGGGCACGAGCGGACCATTCTCCACCAACAAGATCGGCGATCGAAAGCAGCGGTCTCCAGTTGTCCGCAGCGCGATCGTGCAGCTCCGCGGGTATTACAGGATCACCATCACACAGTGCATCAACATGATCGTTGCTCCATCGCAGCGCTTGCCCGCGGATCTCGTCCAGGTAACCGAGGTGACTGCTTCGAAGGCGGCATACCTTCTCCCACTTCGTCTTTCGCCGGAGGCCGACTTGCACCGAGCGATCGGAAAGCGTCCCATGCTTCCCCGAGAGATCTCCGATGCAGGAGATCGCCTTCGCACCCCATGTGGAGAACCGACGAGGCTCATGGTCATCGCCAACCAGCCGGATGACCCAAGCGGTTCGCCTTGAGTGCCCGCTGTTGACCATCCCGCGGAGATCATCGTCATCCTTCAGAAACGTGTCAGCTTCGTCGATTAGGAGCGTCGGTCGGTATTTCTCAAGGGCCCGGAACACCGCTGCTGCTGTGATGTTGGCACTGTGGAGCGGACGTGGAGTGAGTTGCCCAAGCACGGTGAGAAGCGTGGTCTTGCCGCATCTCTTCTCGGGCGATGTGATCGCGAGAATCGGTGAGATCTCGAAGGCATCGTGCGTCCATGCGTGGACAACCCACAACGCGATCATCACGGCCTGCTCAGGGGAAAGGACCACATAGCGTCGGATCACCCCTGCAATACGATCAAGAACCTGACAGCCGTCAACGGGGACAGGCCATGGCTCAAGCTCCGGCCAATCCAAAGCGGATCCAGAGACCAACTCCTCGTCCCTCTTGAACCTGAGCGCAGCGTCAACGAGACGAGCCGCGCGCTTCTCTCCACCTTCAGTCAGGATCCTGATCGCTTCCGCAGCGACTGCTTCCCGCGTCAAAGCGTCTGATCCGTGGAGAGAGTCCCGCAACAACCCGAGTGCCGCTCGTAGGTTCTTGTGATCGCGGTTCCCGTTGAGAGAAGCAAGTTCGCGAAGGGCTTCCGACGTGCCACAGTCCTTGCCACTCTCCTTGCCGGCGACGTAGCGAACGATCTCCTCGATCTCCTCTGATGGCTTCGGTGGCCTGCAGAGTCTCTCGTTGACCTCCATGAGCATGGCAAGCGCCGCGTTCTGGGGGATCCTGCAATCCTTGAGAAGATGTCCTGCCATGCGCACAAGTGTCGGGTGACGCTGGGACGGAACCAACTCCCCTTCCCAATCGATCGGCTCCATCTGCTCCGTCCGCGATTCCTCAACGATCCAGTCTGGGACAGGCGCGAAATCCACATCGGAGGGCGACAGCCCGTCGGCGAACTCGTAGGTTCCTCCATCCGGATGCTCACTCGGCGCGGCCATGATATAGCCGCCGATCGATTTTAACTCGAGTCCTGGATAGTTCTTCAGCTTCCCAGAAGGCAGCGTACCCCGGTAATAGCGATGAGAACCCGGCACCCGCCTCTGGCCGTCACTGGCCTTCCCGGGTGTGAATGCCGTTGGGGTGATCGGTAGGTGCTTTCTCTCTTCCGCCAAGCGGGCGATCGAGTCTCTCCCTTCGGCTCCGTCTGCGTCAAGCACCACCAGGCCGCTAATCCCGCAGTTCACGCCGATGTTGGCGGTGGGGCGCTCTCCCCACCATCGCTTGATCTGCTCGGGATCTCGGGTGGCATCGTGAAGCCCCCGGGATCCTTTGAGCGGGACCTTTGTGCCCGGTGCCAGCGGGAAGACGTAGAGACCCCAAGAAGCATAGTCCAGCGCACAAGCGAGGAGGTTGGTCGGACGACCGGGACCCTCGTGAGCAGCTGGCCCGTGCTCACCCTGGGTCTCCTCTTGGGTTGTGCACATCCTATCCGTCATCTCTTGCCCTTCTCCTGTCCTTCTGGCCTATCGGTGCCGGACGCCTCCAGTGCGCGTACCACAAGCCGCGAGACCGGCACCCCCGTCTTCTCCGACTCCTCCCTCAACGCAATCCACAGGCGCACGGGGAGAGATACCGTTCCCGCTCGCCGCCGCTCCAGCTCGGAACCCAACAGCCCAAGCGTCGTGCTATCCATCCTCGTCACCACCTCTTGACTTCACGCGACAAACATGCTACCGTACCAACAGGAGGTCGTGTTGCTGTGACAGAACATGTGACGAAGGGGCGTTATCTCCAACTGTGGGCCCCCTTCATAGCGCGAAGCTGGAGTGACTCCGCATGGAACCGCGACATCAACCGTGCCCAGCGGGCGTGGGCCGGGGAGATGCGCATGTGGCTTATCCCGGGATTGCAGGGGGAGCCACGCCGGTGGGCCGAGAGGATGGGCAACCTTAAGTTTCGCGAGGCTGCCGTTCCAAGTGAGACGTTCAACGTGATCGACATCATCCATGTCAGCCCCGGCGGATGGGCCTTCCCCTTCAGTAGAGCGTGGGGGCCTCAGCTGCGCGATGACCTGCTGCCGCTGTGGCTCAACGCGAAGCCCTTGACGTCCTTCTCGAGTCCTCCCGCGGTGACCATAAAGGTTCCAGTGTTCGGCGACGCTGAGGAAGGCACTCCTGTCGAGTACATTGAGCAAACTCTCGACTTCGAGCCAGGTCCCGTTCTCCCATTCGCATGGGCCGACAGCAATGCGCAGACCGCGTACGCAGTATGGCCCCCCCCAGGGATCGGTCTGCCGACGCCCCCCATCAGCCCCGAGACGGAGAATCGAGAGCTGCCCAACCTGCCTTCAGATAGAAGCTCCCTTCCTGTCTACGTCTTCTGGGATGGACCATTCGGTGCCCTGTTCCCCATGGGGGCCACCACGGACCTGTTGTTTGAACACGCGGAGATGAGGCGGGCACACGCACTGCATTCGGAAGGAAGACGTCGGGAAGCCCTTGGGTTAGTGGAAGCCCGTCTGTCGATCCTGTTACATGACGGGGTGGAGAGCACCCGCGAACTCGCATGGTTTCTCCCCAGCCTTATGGAGTCGAGAAGCCAGGCGCTAGCAGACCTCCAACTAGGATTCGGACTGCGTTTCCCAGACAGGGATCTGGAGGAACTCAGTGATGCATTGGCTCACCCAAGATTCCGCGAGGTGATGGACGCCAAAGTCCAGGTGACCAGGGTGTTCGGTTGGGAAGGTCTTCTGTGGCTGAGCCTCCGGCAGTGCTTCGACGCATACACCCACACGGGACTGTGTCCGTTCTGCGGAGCATCTCTTGTCGGGGGACGGATCGGCCGGGGGTGCCGCCGGGATGAGAACCCGAAGTGCGTAAAGGATAGAGCGGCCACCAGGAGACGAAAGAGCCGCCATTCGAAAGCCCCAAGCAAGTGACGGGACAAGCGGGGGCAAAGTCGCTGCTAGGTTGAATCACGCTCTTGCACAGAATCTACCTCTCCTGACCCCTTTCCTCCCCGGACCCCCAAGAGAATCCCGCGACGAGATCTGCCCTTCCTGACTGCATCTGAAATCCTTCTGCGGGCGCGGTGCAATGACAATGATCATCCCCTGAGTCCCTTCGAGGACCCCTGGCTAGCAACTCGTCACAGATTGGGTCACATGCTAACGAAGGGCACCATCTGCTCTACGGTAGACATCGGTGAGACAGGACAATGGCGATGGTTCGTTCACCGATGTCGCCGGAACGAGATCCGGAGGCGTTATGGGCATGGCCCTAGACTGCGGAGGCAACCTCAACCAGGTGCCCCTGTCGGGTCGATCCCGCTCATCCTCACAGCGGAAGCAAGTCTGTCCCGATGCCTGGGCCAAGGCGCTTGGGATCAACACCGAAGATGAACGTCGGGAGACTACCGAGAACTTCATAGCCTATCTCTCGATCCTAAAGGAGTGGGACGAAGCCGATCGGTCAGATCAGAACTCTCCTCACCGGGTGACGGATCAGGGATCCAGTTGATCCACCCACGATCGGTCCGTAGACTGACCGAGGGAGGGGCGAGATCATGAAAAGGCGCTGCGTTTCCTATATCCGGGTCTCTACGGCTGAACAGGCCTCGCACGGGCACTCCATCCAGGCCCAGCAGCAGATGCTGCGTGACTACGCCCTGGGTCATGAGTTCGAGATCGTCCATGAGTTCGTCGAGTCCGAATCTGCGTTCAAGCCGGGACGCCCGGAGTTCAAGGCCATGCTTACCTATCTCAAGCGCCATCGAGATGTTGCCGCCGTCCTTTGCTACAAGATCGACCGCCTGTACCGCAACATGCACGACTACGCCGAACTCGATGAGATGGACTGGGTCACCATCGTCTCTGCAACGGAAGGCCTTCCGGAGAACGCGACCGGGAAGCTCGTTGGGGTCATCCAAGCCGGCATGTCCAGGTTCTTCAGCCATCAGCTCAGTGAGCGGGTTTCTCTTGGGATGGAGACGAAGGCCAAGCATGGTCTCTGGCCGTCCTATGCGCCTGTCGGGTACGTGAACCAGGGCCGAGGGGAAGGGATCGAACCTGATCCTGAGAGAGCAGATCTCGTTAGGGAGCTATTCAGGAAGTACGTCCACACGGGGATGACGCTGAACGAACTCACCGAGTGGGCCAGGAGGAAGGGTCTTCGCACCCGACAAGGAGGTTCACTGAGTCGGTCAGCGATCCACAAGCTCCTCAGCAACCCGATCTACATGGGCGTGATCCGCTGGCGTGGGACACAGTACCAGGGCACCCACGAGCCGCTCATCTCAGCGGAACTCTTCCAGCGCGCCCAGGACACGCTTCAAGGTCGGGGACACACGTGGACTGAACGAAGCTATCCCTACCGAGGACTCCTCCTTTGCGGTCGTTGCGGCTGCAAGATCACCGCCAGCCTGATCAAGGGCAAGTACGCCTACTACCACTGCACAGGAGCACGAGGCGGTTGCGATGTCCGCTATCTGAGGCAGGACCGCCTTGGCGAGGCGCTGGTGTCGGTCGTGAAGAACGTCCATCTCACCTCTGAACAGGTGCAGGCACTTCTTCAGGCCATGCACGACCGGCAAGGAGAGCGGGAGAAGGAGCGACAGCAGAAGTCACAGAAGCTCCAAGGCAGGCTCGAGAAGATCGTCAGGCGTCGGGAGGCGGCCTACGAGGACAAGCTCGATGGGAAACTCTCTGAGGATCGCTGGCTCGAGATGGACCAGAAGTGGTCCTGGGAGGAGATCCAGGTGCGCCACGAGATTGCTACCCTCGCCGATGACCGGGGACCGTCCCTCGATGACGTTCAGGCTACTTTGGAACTCGTGAGACGCGCTCCCGAACTGTACTTGCGCCAGAACGACCAACAGAGGGCCCGACTGCTGAAAGTACTGGTTTGGAACTGCAAGCTGACGGGTGAAAGCATCGAACCTATCTACAGAACACCCTTCGACGTCGTGGCCGAAGGGCGTCACTCGAACAACTGGTACGCCCGGGAGGACTCGAACCCATACCTCTCTGTACCAGGGGGCAACGTTTGAGAACCCGCTTTGCGTGCGCTGTTTGATCGGTTCTGAGGTCTTCCCCTCACCACGCTTCCAGGTGATGCTCACCCGTGAAGTCCTCCATTCGGTCCGGTTGCCTCCACCAATGGCCATCAGCAAGTGAGCAGATGCTCAGAACCACTCCCGCCGGCCGCGTGCGCCGCGCTGCGCAGTGGTGTCTCCAGGCTAACGCTGAGGCTCGTAAAGCAGGCGTACCCCCCGCTCAACAAGCGTCTCGATATCCTGCATCGCGTCCGAGCCTTCAGTGAGATCAAGGTAGTTCCAGCGGAGAGCCACGCCCTCATGGATGCCCAATCCCCATGCCTCGCTGTTGGCGACAAGCGCAGTAAGGTCGGTGATCTCGTTTCGCTCTAGATCGAGCTCCCTAAGGTTGGTGAGGCCCACCAGGGGCGATAGGTCGCTGATCTCATTGTCCGAGAGATGGAGCAAACCGAGGTTGGTGAGGCCAACCAGGGGGGATAGGTCGCTGATCTGGTTGTCTGAGAGATAGAGCAACCAGAGGTTGGCGAGGCCTTCAAGGGGCGACAAGTGGCTGATCTCGTTGTCCGAGAGATCGAGCAACCAGAGTTTGGTGAGGCTCGCAAGGGGGGATAGTTCGCTGATCCCGTTGCCCGAGAGCTTAAGCACCTCGAGGTTGGCGAGATCCGCCAGGGGCCCCAAGTTGCTGATGTCGTTGTCCGAGAGATCGATGTCCGTGAGGTTGGTGAGACCCGCCAGGGGCGGTAAGTCGCTGATCCTGTTGTCCGATAGATCGAGCAACTCGAGGTTGGCGAGGACTTCCAGAGCCGACAAGTGGCTGATCCCGTTGCCCGATAGATCGAGGTCCGTGAGGTTGGTGAGACCCGCCAGGGGCGGTAGGTCGCTGATCCTGTTGTCCGATAGATCGAGCACATTGAGGTTGGCGAGGAATCCCAGAGGCGATAGGTCGCTGATCTCGTTGCCAGAGAGATCGAGCAACCACAGGATGGTGAGACCCGCCAGAGGCGATAGGTCGCTGATCTCGTTGCCCGATAGATAGAGCAGCCAGAGGTCGACGAGGCCTTCCAGGGGCGATAGGTCGCTGATCTCGTTGCCAGAGAGATAGAGCAGATCGAGGTAGATGAGGTCTGCTAGTGGCTCCAGATCGCTGATCTCATTCTGCCATAGATGGAGCCACCTGAGGTTGGTGAGGTCCGCCAGTGGCGATAGATCACTGATCTGGTTCCACGATAGACAGAGCTCCGAGAGGTTGGTGAGGTCCACCAGTGGGGATAGGTCGCTGATCTCGTTGCCAGAGAGATAGAGCACGCGGAGGCTAGTGAGGCCTTCTAGGGGCGATAGGTCGCTGATCTCGTTGCCAGAGAGATCGAGCACGCGGAGGCTAGTGAGGCCTTCTAGGGGCGATAGGTCGCTGATCTCGTTGCCAGAGAGATCGAGCACATCGAGGTTGGCGAGGCCTTCCAGGGGCGATAGGTCGCTGATCTCGTTGTAAGAAAGATCGAGCACCTCAAGGTTGATCGCATGTTCCAGCCCATCAAGAAGCACGATGCCCCGCCAGTTCGCTTCAAGCTCCGTTATCGTCTCCATATTCGGCACGCTGATATCTCCCGTTGAATTGCCCAGGGCATCGCGGACTGCTGCCTCAAGGTCTTCGTCGGAGAAGTGGACAACCTTGCCCTGCGCCGTTGCTCCGCCCAGTACCGCCAGAACCAGCGAGAGCAGAATGCCTAACCTGTTCCATCTTACCGATGTTCCCATGCCCACCCTCCTCCATATTCCCACCTGGCCCGCGCGGGAACTCACCCCGAATGTGGAAGGTCCACAACGATCACTGTTGGTCAGCCAGCGGGTTCCAAGCCCGCTCTATCACAGTATGTCCGTCAGAATGAGAGAAGAAAAGGCCAATCGCCTCATAAGACCCGCCGTGTTCAGCGTCTCTCAGCCCGCTGGACTGTCGGTAGTAGGAGGATCTCAACCGATGCGGTTGTTATGGTGCTCCCGCGGTGTCCAACGGGCTGGACGCACAAGCTCCGGGAACAGGGGAAGCTGAACCAGCAACAGCTTGAGGATCCCAAACCGCGCCCAAAGCCTCTAGACGGGGCTCTGTCAGTCACGACAGGGATGCTTCCGGGCATGGCACGAAGCCAGAGGGAAAACCTCGTGTGCTCGAACCGGGCCGTGTGGGAAGACTCTCTTGAGGTTGTGTAGGCGCTGTGAATATACTGCGGTCTTGGACACAGGCCGCAGTGGGTTGTCGGGCCACAGCTGCGGGGGAGGCCTTGGAGGATACGGCCTCCTGGACACCCAGGACGAGGGAGGTTCCATGAGCACGCAGAGCAACGGGCTGGCGAACGTTGGAGCGCTTGGTCTGGGCGGATTCGCGCTTTCTACTTTTATTCTCAACATCGTGAACGCCGGGTTGGTCGACGCGGCGACGATCGGGATCGTCATGCCCGTGGCGATGTTCTACGGCGGACTGGCGCAGTTCGCTGCCGGGATGTGGGACGTACGTCGAGGGGACACGTTCGGCGCCACCTGCTTCACATCGTTCGGTGCGTTCTGGATGGGCGTGGCCGTATTCTTCTTCCTTCGGCTGGCCGGAGTCGAAGCGTTCGTCGAGGTTCCGCCTGCGGGGATGGCGGTGGTGTTCATCGCCTGGGGGATCTTCACCGGGTACGCGACCATCGCGTCGCTCAAACTGCCCAAGGTGATCACCTGGGTGTTCATCACCCTGACGATTCTGTTCTTCCTGCTGGCGATTGGAGAATTCGTGCCTGTCGTCCACACCATTGCTGGATACGAGGGCATTTTGTGCTCACTGATCGCGTGGTACGCCTCGGCGGCGATCCTCATCAATAACGTACACGGTCGAACGGTGCTGCCGATGGGGGAACGCAAGTAGCGGCGAAGCGGGCCTGTCACTCTCGCAGTTCGAAGGCCTTCACCAACGCCCCGTTGGCCCGTACCTCATAATGGCCCGCTGCGATCCCCTCGGTCGGGATGTCCAGTTCATGGGCATCCGTCTGCGCATTGTACACCGTCCGCCAGAGCCCGATGATCCGGTCGGCTGCGTCTTCTCGAGGTTCCACCAACGCAACCGTAGCTTCGTCATCCAGCCGGAGCGCGATGATCTGTCCCACCCTGTAATGCTCGACAGGAGGCTCGATCACAGCAACGGGCGGGCCCTCTTCGGGTACGTCCACGGGCGCGTCCACCTCAGGTTGCAGCGGCACAGCAAGCGTGCGGCGTAGCTCCCGTTCCCGGAGGGCAAACGGCAGCTCGATGTCGGCGGTGTCTGTGAGCTTCACGCCCTGCAGCTGCAAGCGCAGCGGGAGTTCTGGCTCCTCATACGCTTCTTCCGCTACGACATGGGTGAGCGTGATGGTCAGCAACTCGCCGGGGCGCGCATTTGTGCCGGTAAGCTCTACGAGGAAACGCAGTTCCCCTTGTCCTGTCGGTTCGTCGATGCGAACATCCTCTTCCACAAGGCGGTAAGGCCGCTCAGCCTCGACAGCAACGATCTCCACACGCCCAGCGTAGTCAAAGCCCAGAGCCCCTTGTAGGCGCTTCACCGTCTCCCCATCCGTTCCCACGCGAACCACGATGAACTCCTGAACGTCGGTATCTGCGCCATCACCCCTTAGCCATACGTGAGGCTGGCCGAAGAACACTGCTTGGTCATCGCACATAGCCTGCAGCCCGCGGAAATCGGTTGGCGTGATCAACGAGGGATGAACCTCCTCCACGTCCAGCTCCCTGCACACAAGGACCGATGCCCCCAGAGGAAG